>CAKUOX010000021.1 GCA_934670175.1 uncultured Clostridia bacterium
TCGCTGCCGTCGTAGCCGATCACGTCGTCGCCCTGCCAGCAGTGCATCGATACCGGCACCGCGTCCGCCTTCGCCATTGCCTCGTCCACGTTCACGCCCACCTGCGCGTACTGCTCCTTCGCGTACTCATAGCCCTGTTGTATACTGCGATCTTTCACATTTTTCTCCTTCCATATAAGCTGAGCTGTCGCAATGGACAGCTCAGCCGCTCGTATTGAATTAAGACTTATAACCTTTCGTTCACGATTACTGTCTTGCAGCATCTGCCAATGCTTCGCAAAGCGTTGGATGCGGATGCATGGTATCCGCCAGCTCTTCCAAAGTAGTTTCGAGACTCAAAGCAAGCACCATTTCACCAATCAAATCCGTTGCGTGTGGGCCGACGATTTTAGCGCCAAGTATCTCATGATATTCCGGCCCATAGAGGATTTTGATAAAACCTTCCGCCTTGCCCATAGACATTGCCTTACCGCTTGCGGCAAAGGAAAACTGTGCGATTTCGTACGCTACGCCTGCTTTCTTCGCCTGCTTTTCCGAAAGACCGACACCTGCCATTTCAGGTTCGGTAAACACGCACCACGGCACAACACTTGTCTTAACCGTTGGTTTGTTCCCCATGATGACTTGTGCCGCATAGCGTCCCTGAGATGTCGCAGCATGTGCGAGCTGTGCTTTGCCATTGACGTCGCCAATTGCAAAAACATTTTCTACGCTTGTCTGATAGTTTTCATTGGTTTGAATACGGCCTCGATCCGTAAGTACGCCGATACCCTCGAGATTTAATCCCTGTGTATATGCACGCCGTCCGGTCGCGACGAGAACCTTATCGCATTCTACAGACAAGGCCATACCAGTAGTATCAGTATAGCGAACTACTTTACCAGTTGCACTATCCTCTATCGCCTGTACCTTGCAGGAAGTCTTTACGCTGTTGCTCATTCCCGAAAGTTTAAGATATTCCTGTGCAATATCTTCGTCCATTTCGGGCAAAATCTGCGGACATGCCTCTAAGATAGTTACTTTCGTACCAATCTTCGAAAAAAACGCCGACAGCTCCAGACCAATCACACCGCCACCAATAACTGCCATACGCTCAGGAAGCTCTTTCAGTTCCAAAGCATCCGTACTATTCATGACATTCCGTCCATCAATTCCTGGAATGGGTGGCATGGAAGGCATCGAACCCGTCGCAATAATTGCAGCATCAAACGCAATTATACTTCGCTTATTTCCCGAATCCACGGCAATATGACTTTTGTCAGAAAAACTCGCATTACCTTCTACAACCTGGATTCCATGCTTGCGCATCAGGAACTGAACGCCATTTCGCAGGCGCTTGACGACGTCCTCCTTGCGGCTATACAAACGCGCATAATCCACCTTGCAATCGGAAACAGCAATCCCAAATCTGTCAGCATTCTTCAGCGTTGCATACGTTTCCGCGCCAGACAGCAGCGTTTTGGTAGGAATGCAGCCGCAATTCAAGCATGTGCCTCCCAAATGCGCTTTTTCAATCAAGCTAACCTCTGCACCCAGTTTGGCCAGCTCGATTGCGGCTTCATATCCACCTGGACCACCGCCGATAACGACAACTTTTTTACTCACACCCTCAGCCCCTTCAAAATACCAGTGCAACGGGATTTGATAGCTGCGCAACAACTTCTTCCATGAACTCCGCCGCAGCCGCACCGTCAATCACCCTGTGATCTGCCGTCAGACTCAAGCCCATGCGATTTCGGATTGTCATTTCGCCATTTACGACGACAACTTTATCCTCCGAGCGTCCGATTCCGATGATCGCCGTCTCCGGCGGATTCAGTATCGGCGTGAAGAAATCAATACCCATTGCGCCAAGATTTGTAATTGTGAATGTTCCTCCTCGCATATCCTCCCCAGACAGACTGCGATTGCGCGCACCTTCCACCAGGCGCATGCGTTCCAATGCAATTTCACGCATGGAGAGTTTATCTGCATTCTTTATTACAGGAACCAACAACCCGCCTTCGACCGCAACTGCAAGCCCAATATTTACATCCTTTTTGTATAGAATGTTATTCCCGTCCAGGGATACATTCATATATGGCTTGTTGGACAATGCACGCGCACAGGCACGAATCAGCAAATCCGTCACTGTAATTCGCAGACCGGCCTTTTTCAGCTCCTCTTTAGCCATCCTATAGAACTTATCCAGTTCTGTAGTATCCGCTTCGCGTATGAAGGTCACAACCGGCGAGGAGAAATAGCTTTCCGTCATTCTTGCCGCAATCGTCTTGCGCAGCGGACTCATCGGCCGCGCATCAGATGCGGTAGTTTCGTCGATCGACGGTTTCGACTGCGCAAACGTTTGCTTTTCGGCGCTAAAATTAGCAACCCTTTCAACGGCTGCAAGTACGTCCTTACTATAAATGCGTCCCTCAATGCCAAGCGATGTAAGATCTATTCCCTTTTCCTTTGCAATCTTCTTGGCAAATGGCGTGGCAAGCGGCTTACCATGGTGTTTTAAGTACTCCTCCACATCCACCTTTCGTACGACCTGTCCATTTGCCGGTTTGATCGCTGCAATATCAAGATCATTATCCCGCGCAATCTTTTTCGCATAAGGCATTGCTAAAACGGTTTGGTTAGACTGTTCCGGCTTAGCCAGCACTGCTTCCTGTATTGCAGGCACTTCATGTGTATTTTCCACCTTTTCAGGTTCCGAGGCTGCACCCTCTGGTTTTTCGCCTTCTTCTAAAAGCTGGCCTACCACCGTCGTTACAGGTACAGTATCGCCTTCTTCTGCAATGATATGGAGATACCCACTGTTCTTAGCTTCAGCAACCGCCGTAGCCTTGTCATATTCCATTTCATAAAGGGGCTCGCCCTTTTCGACGAACTCGCCTTCATTTTTTAACCATCTGACAATCGTACCTGCTTGCATGGTTTGCCCCATGCGAATCATATAAATCTGCTTTGCCATGATCTGCACTCCTTGTCAAATATCCTTACAATACGGACTTGACGGCAGCAACGATCTTATCTACATTGGGCACGAATGCATCTTCCAGAACCGGGCTATAGGGAACAGGCGTATCCGGTGCGGTTACACGAACGATCGGTGCATCCAGATATTCAACGCAATTCTCGGCCACGCAAGCAGAAATTTCAGAAGCATAACCACCAGTGAGTACTGCTTCCTGAACAATAACCAGGCGATTAGTCTTCTTCACGGAGCGATAAATAACTTCTTTATCCAGCGGAACCAGCGTACGCGGGTCAATTACTTCAATATTGATGCCATCCTTCTTCAAAATGGCAGCTGCCTCTTCCGCGCGCCGCGCCATCAGACCCCATGCAACAACAGTAGCATCCTTTCCCTCAACCAGCACATCGGCACATCCGATCGGAACGCGCTTATTCTCGTCGACCTCGCCCGTCATGGAATACATGGCTTTATGTTCAATACAGACAACGGGATTATCATCTTCAATCGCCGCAGTTACCAGGCTATATGCATCCTGAGGCGTAGACGGGTATACCACTTTCAAACCAGGAATGTGGCAGAGCATTGCTTCCAGCGACTGTGAATGCTGTGCCGCAGCACGGATCGTGGCGCCTGCGGTCATTCGCATTACCATAGGCACCTTCGCCTTGCCACCAAACATATAGCGCATCTTTGCAGCCTGGTTCATGATTTCATCCATGCATACGCCCATGAAATCCATATACATCAATTCAACGATGGGACGCATGCCTGCCAACGCAGCACCAACGCCCAGGCCGATAATGGCAGTTTCGCTAATCGGAGTTTCCATGCAACGGTTCTTGCCGAATTCCTCTTGCAAGCCTCTGGAGCAACCGAATGCACCGCCGAGTTTGCCTACATCCTCGCCCGCCAGAAAGACCGTCGGATCCTTCTTCATGGCCTGTTCAATTGCCCGTCTAACGGCTTCCGAAATCGTAATCGTACTCATTTTAATATCCCTTTCTGCGTTTAGAAATTAAGCGAACACATCTTCATAAAGCGAATCAATCGTGGGAAGCGGACTTTCCATTGCGTATTCAACTGCTTCTTCCAGGTCTTTTTTGATGCGGGCGTCAATAGCATCCAATTCCGCAGCTTCAACCAGTTTTTCTTCAATCAGCTTATTGCGATACAGCTTAATCGGGTCGCGAGAAATCCACGCCTCGTGCTCAGACTTATCGCGATAGATATAGTCGTTCACATCCGGATCGCCTTCCCAATGGCCCCACTGTCTCCACGTCTTAAACTCCAGAAGCGTCGGGCCTTCGCCCTTGCGCGCGCGCTCTACAGCTTCCAGCGTGCCTTCATATACAGCCAGAACGTCATTTCCGTCAATCGTCTTTCCGGGGATGCCATATCCCTTCGCGCGGTCAGAAATGTCCGTCACGTTTGTCAATTCCCGCTGAGAACCGGAAATGCCATAAAAATTATTCTCCAAAGCATAAATAACCGGGAGCTTCCATGCAGACGCGAGGTTCAGGCTCTCGTGAAAAGTGCCACGGTTGGACGCGCCGTCGCCAAAGAAGCAAACCGATACTGCGCCAGTCTTTAATTGCTTGCTTGCAAAGCCTGAGCCAACTACAATGGGAAGGCCCGCGCCTACGATGCCATTAGAGCCAAGAATGCCCAAATCCATATCACAAATGTGCATGGAGCCGCCCTTGCCCTTGCAGTAGCCGGTAGCTTTTCCAAACAGCTCTGCCATCATTTTTTTCAGATCGCCGCCCTTGGCAACCAGATGTCCATGACCTCTGTGCGTACTGGTGATGAAGTCCTTGCTGTCCAGTGCTGCACAGACACCAGCTGCAACCGCTTCTTCACCTGCATAGAGATGCACCGAACCAGATACAAAACCATCGTTGTAAGTATCGCGCGCCGTCTGTTCAAATCCGCGGATTTTCACCATACGCTCATACAAATCAAGCAGCTTACTCTTCTCAAATTCCATTATTTGTGCCTCCGTTTTCTTCTTTGAACTCGAAATGCAGATATTTCTGCATTTCGAGTTACTACGTTGTTTGGAGTCTGCACAGAAAACGCTCTGTACAGAGTTTTTTCCTCCGGATACAGTGCCTCACCTGAGCACTGTATGCATTGGGATTACCACTGCGTGGGATAGAAGTTATCTACGTTGTCAATAGTAATCATATCCGTGGGCAGATAGCCGACGGAGAGAACTTCTTCGCCATTGAAGTAAGCAGCAATATTGCGAGCGCAAACGCCAGCATCGCCTTCCGCAGACTGATAGTTGATGCAGAGGATATCACCGCTCTTTACCAGGTCCTGGCCCGTCTTGGAATTGCCCGCAGAAACAACCAGAATATCATCGCGTCCAGATTCCTTGATCGCATCAATGGTGCCGGTCGCCTGACCACCATCGTCTGCAAGATATACGGCCTTCAATTCATCGCCGAAACGAGTAATCCAGTCCGCAACAACCTGCTTGACATCCGCAGCTTCCAGACCCGGAGACTGAATGTCCAGCGTCTTGATATTCGGATAATCCTTCTTCAGCTGGGTGATCGGGCCATAGCAACGCGCATAGTAAGCAGAAATACCAACCATGTGCGTGATATAGGCAACGCCGCCTTCGCCGTTCATTGCTTCGCCCAGAACATCCGCAACCATGCGCATCTGCGCCCAGTCATCGGGACCACTCCACGCCACCATATACTGCATGGCATCAGCCGTGGTCAGGGTATTATAGCAGAATGCCGGAATGCCAGCCTGTGCAATCTTGCGGAACTGCTGCGTAGCACCTTCTGCAGAAACCGGAATCATCGCAATCGCATCGGGATTGGCGTTGATCGCCTGCTCAACGAGCTGATTCTGCAGCGCCTGATCCCAGTTGGGAGACCAGATTTCACAAGTCATGCCCAGCGCTTCAACAGCCTTTTCCCAGCCACGCTTATTTGCCTCAGTCCAGGCAGCATCGCCATGCACGATTACGATGATGTGCTTGCCAATGCAGCCATCTTTGGGAGATTCCGGAACCATGTCGGACTTCTGTTCAGCCGTAAAACCAACATATTCCATATCGAAATAATGGCCAGCATCATCCTCGGGCAGTGCTTCCGGATCCGCGGGACGCTCAGGGATTTCCTTGGCAACCGGTTCAGGCATCAGCAGTTGTCCATCCGTGCTCGTCGTTTCTGCAACCGCTTTTTCCCAGCGTTCAATGGACGCAGCGAGGTTGTCGGTCTCAGCAAGGGCCGCGCCTGCAAAAGTCGCAAGCAGCATCAGGATACTCAGGATCAGGGAAACGATTCTCTTCATTGGGTATACCTCCATTTCTATCTTGCAAGGGATCCAGTCCCTTCGCTCACCTGTTGGGCATTTTTTCCTGCAAGTACTCAATCATCAGGTTCGGTCTGGCTCCAACCATTTTTTGCCGCTTATACTCACCCAATGTTTCGTAAACCACACATGCAGCCAGCACAAGTCCCATCAATAGTATTTGCATCTCATATTTTCCGATCAGCGATGTCAATGCGGAAAACATCGCCTGTATTGCCAATGTGGCGACGAACGTATTGATTACATTGCCTTTTCCGCCGTGAACGTCCGTACCGCCAATAATCGTTGCAGTCAGCGCCACCATCAATGGAGAAATGCCCTTTTCACCAGTGGTCGGTGTCGCCGTCGCCTGATAGATTCCAAATAAGGCTCCACCCAGCGCACAAACAATTGCCGAAAGCATAAATACCAGATTGGTTATTCGGTCGCTGTTTATTCCGGCCAGCCATGCGCTTTCCAGGTTTCCGCCCATGATATGAATGTTTCTGCCAAACCTCGTGCTGGTCAGCATCACTGAAAAGACAATTACCATTGCAATTGTAATCAGAAAGATTACTGAAAACGGCGTATGTGAAATATTGTAGGCCAATGCGTCCGTAAGACCATAATCGCCTTTTACGCTGATTTCAGCGCCATTGCAATAGATAAACATTCCGCCCTTCAGCACAAATTGCATGCCCAGCGTAGCAATGAAAGAATGTATCTTTGCCTTTGTAACAAGCAGTCCGTTTGCAATACCGATTATCGCGCCCACGCCAACCACAATCAGCAATGACCATATCCACGGGAGCTTGGAAAGCGTATGCATTCCCAGCACCACGACAGCGCCCGTCGTAGACATGTAGCCAACCGAAAGATCCATATGGCCAGCGATCATGCACAGCGTGAAGCCAATGCCAATAAAAGCATACAGTACCGTACTATTTAATATGGAGCGAATATTAAACAGCGTATAGAAATTCTTGGCGAATGCACCGAGAATCAGGATCAGGATTAGGAACAGGTATGCTCTATATTCATTGAAGAAGCTGATGCTCAAGCGCTTTTTCTTTGTGTTATTCATCATGCTCTACCCAACTTTCTGGCAGAATAGGTATTCAGCCACACGATAAACAAAAATACAAGTCCCTGTACCAACCATTGGTCAAATGTCGGAACGCCCAACAACGTCATGATGTTCATCAGCATGCCTACGGCCAATACGCCGCCAAATACGCCGATCATGTCTCCTTTGCCGCCCGCTTGCGTCATACCTCCCAGAAGCACGCTGGTCAAGCACGAAAAATCATAGCCCTCGCCATTGGAATATGCGCCGGTCTTGGTGAGTGACGTATAAAAGATGCCGCAAATCGAAGCGCAGAAAGCACAGCATATGTAAGCCATAACAACCATTTTTACACAGTTGATGCCGGACAATCTCGCGACCTCATAATTCGATCCAACAATTTTAAGCTGATTGCCAAACTTGGTTCGTGTAAGAATGATCTGTGCAATGATGAAAAGCACCACCATTACAACTACCATCAGCGGAATGCTGTCGTGAATGTAGTAGGTTCTTGCCAGTGAATTGAAAACCTCCGCCGCATGCTGACCCAGCGCACTGTCTCCTGCCATGACGTCCGGATATACCTGCCTGCCGCCCCACGCTACGCGAACAATTCCCGAAAGAACCAGGTTAAACGCCAAGGTCCAGATAATTGGATTGGCACGGAATTTGCCAACCATTATGCCGTTTACCACGCCGACCAGAGTACCCACGACTACGCCGCCCAGCAGACTGACTACAATACCATAGGGAATCAGCTGAACCGCCATCATACCGGAAAGCGCAATAATCATGGGCAGGGACATGTCGTTAAAATTCGCAGAGTAGACCACAAAAGCCAAGCCCGCACAACACATGCCCGTAAGAGATACTGCACTCAAAATAGAGCGGAGATTCCCGACCGAAACAAATTCCTTTTGCCGGATAATCAATCCGACGATGAGCAGCAACAGTACAACCACATATATGCCCATCTTATTGATGATCACGCTGCCCATACTCATGCTGGTTCTGCGGCTGTCCTGCTTAAACTCGCTCCCTGATTTCTTTACTTCCTTCATGTCGCTACATGCTTCCCTTCTCCGTTTGCTGCAATCAGCAGGGCTTGCTCTGTAATCTCATCTTTTTGGATTTCGCCAATGATATGTCCTTCGCGGAGAACCACTACTCGATCTACCAATTCAACGATTTCCGGAAGATCGCTCGATAGGAGAATCACCGCATTGCCGCGTGCGACGTAATCCAACACCGCCTGATGAATAATCTGCTTTGCTCCAATGTCTACGCCTCTGGTAGGTTCATCCAGAATCAGAACCGATACATCTGTGGCCAGCCACTTGGCCATAAGAACCTTTTGCTGGTTGCCGCCAGACAGGCTATTAACAAATCTTTCCGGCTGGGGCGGATAAATGGAGAGCTCATTAATTTTATCGGCAACGACAGCCTTATGCCGCTTTGAATGAAAAAAAGGACCATTTTGCAAATCGCGAATGCGCGTTGCCAACGTATTATCCGCAATGCTCTGAGTCAGTGCCAGACCTGCAACCTTTCTGTCCTCTGTCAGATAGCCGATACCTGCCTGTATTGCCTCATACATACTGTGGATGCTTCTCTGCTTGCCCTCGACATATATGCGTCCTTCATCCAATGGATCGATGCCGGCAATAGATCTGCCAATTTCCGTTCTTCCGGAACCCGCAAGTCCCATAATCGCCAGAACTTCTCCGCGCCTCAAGGCGAAATTGACATGATGGAAGAACCCCCAGCGCGTAAAATCCTCCACACGGAACAGCTCATCATCCGATATATTCGCACTGCGATTTCTGGCATTTATGTCTTTGATTGACTTGCCTACCATCTTTTCCACAAGCTGAGCCGTGTTCGTTTCTTCTACTCGGAATTCACCCACCTTTTTGCCATCGCGCATAACTGTAATTCGATCGGCGATTTCGAAGATTTCCTGCATATGATGTGATATGTAAACAATGGCCATTCCCTTTTCTTTCAGCCCGCGGATAATACCAAACAATCTTTGTACTTCTTCTCTGGACAATGCGGACGTCGGTTCATCCATCACAAGTATGCCGGGATTCGTGCCGAGTACCTTTGCAATTTCCACAAGCTGTGCTTCGCACTGGCTGATTTCGGAAATCCGCATCGTTGGATCCATATGATCCAAACCAACCCTGGCCAATAATTCAATTGCCTGCTGAATCGCCTTTTTCTTATCAAGGAAGATGGCATTTTTCTTTGGAAGTCTTCCTGCCAGCATATTTTCGTAAATCGATATGCTCCTTGCCAGGCTCAGCTCCTGATATACCATACCGATTCCGTATTCCTTTGCTTTGGCTGGCGTATGTAAATCACATTGCGTACCATTGATCAAAATACTGCCCGTATAATCATTATACAAACCCGCCAGAATCTTCATCAATGTAGACTTACCTGCGCCATTTTCGCCCACGATGGCGTGTACCTCACCCTTTTTTACATAGAAACTGACATTATCAACAGCCAGAGTTCCCGGAAAGCGTTTGGAAACACCTCTCATCTCCAATGCGTAATCTGATCTCACATCTGACATTTCCATATCCTCTTCTCATCCGAATGCGCATTCATTTTTTCGCATTTACATTTATTCACTGAAACTGCCAACTGCATAATAAGCCATGTTTGCCCTGCGATCCATTCGGCCAAACAGGCAAACCACCGGCACCGTACTGCGAACAACCAATGCATACTGCGTATCCTTCGGCACCTCAAATCCCGTATCGCCCAAAGGCAGATCCATACGAAAAACGCATGCACGCTTTGCAGGCGCCTTCAGCGGAACGCCCTCAATCGGCTCGCGGTCACAGAAGAGGAATTCCAATTCAATTTCCGCATCTTCGCAGGTTGCATTGGTAATCAAAAGGGATTCATGCCCCACCGGATCCTCATTACCACGGGGCGGCAAGTGACCATCTGCAAAAATCCACGTCTTTCTTCCATATGTCATATTTATAACCTCCGCTATTATAGTTTCTCTTGAGGAACAAGGACTGACAAACCCAACCATCGACAGTCCTTTTAAAATCCGTCTCTAATGATTTGACACATTTCTACGCAAATCATACAATACAACTCAGTCAAATCGCGAATACTTCAACCACACGCCAACTATTACGTCATTAATTAACGCAAACGTTTGCTCTATACTGTATTATACATATTATTTTCTGCTTGTCAACACCTTATCTTTAAAATTAATATTTTTACAAATATAATATCTGCTAAACTATTTATGCTTGTTTTGTGGATCAGCCCGCTGTATAATGATTAATACAATGTTTTCATACTTCCTTATGAAAGCATTTGTTTTTCGAAGAAATCATGTCGATGAGGATGAAAAAATGGCGACAATACGGGACATTGCAGCCGCAGCAGGCGTTAATGTATCCACAGTCTCAAGAGCGCTCAATGGTAAAAAATCTGTAAGTGAAGAAAAGCGACGCTATATTCAAGAAATCGCTGAAAAGATGGGCTATCGGCCCAATTTATCAGCGCAAACGCTTGTTGGAAAGGCTTCAAAAACCATCGGCGTCATCGTGCCTGAAATCACAAGCAGTTATTTTGCTTCGACAATCAACTATATGGAACAGATCCTCAACGCTGAAGATTACACGCTTCTTGTTGGGATCGATCATTATGACTGTCAAAAAGCGATTTCGTGTCTGCAGGTTTTTGAACGGCACAACGTTGACGGTATCTTCCTGATTGGGGCGATGTATCAAAATATTGATGAAGCGCTTGACGCAATCCAGAAAAGCAGTCAGATCCCCGTTGTCTTCATCCATTCCTTCTTTATTCATGCAAGATATGATTGTGTCTGTATCAACGATGTCATCAGCAGCGATCTCATCGCTCAGCACGTCAAAGATATGGGACATAAGCGCGTTGGCTATATTGGTGCCGAACTCGCCAGTCGGAATCGCTTTTCCAAATTAAAGGAATCGATACAGCGCCATGGGCTTACTCTGGAAGATCGTCATGTCAAAATTGGCAATGAAGCGTATGAACTATGCGGATACTTGCAAACCGCCAAACTGCTTCAGGAAGATAACCTTCCTACCGCATTGATTACCTCCTACGACTACGTCGCTATCGGTGCAATGAAAATGCTGCAGGAAAAGGGCTTCTGTGTCCCTCAGGACTTTGCACTCATTGGTTATGATAACATTCGCGAGGCAGAGTATTTGAGTTGCCCGCTGACCACCATCGCCCTTCCAGTGCAGCAAATGGTCAGCGCCGGCGTCGAAATCATGCTCGACCGCATTCAAAAAGGATTCAAACGCGAAGTACGCCATCTGCTTTTTGCACCAGACCTGATTGTACGCGAATCCTCCGCGATACATCTATAAGAACATCAGTTTATGCTGTCGGCCATGACGTAAGGCATAAGATATGGATTCTGTCTGGGGTGTTTCAGCGTATAAAAATAGAAACATGTATGTCGATAACGTCCTTGATGATGGGCTGTTTTCAGAAATGCAGAGCTGCACAAATTATTCTATTGATCCCTATTGACCATTTCTCATTCGCTCCTGCCGCCGGCATGCACGGTCAAATGACACATGCCAGAAACCGGCACCGCGCCCATTTCGCTTAAAACGGACGCGGCACCGATTTGCAGCGCATACCGATTCTTCAGATCGCTGCGTTTAAAGATCGTTTAAAGATCAATGATCTGCTTCTCGTCGTTGGAACGATACGCGGCTTCGATGATACGCTGCACCTCCACGGCGTCCTGCGCCGGAACCGTCAGCGGCGTGCCGTTGAGCAGGGAATCGCCGAAGCTGACGAGCTCGCGGGTATACATGTTGCCAAATTCCACATCCAGCGTTTCGCCCTGCAGATCCAGCGTATTCTGCTGTGCGTTGTAGCCCGCGCCGCCCTGCACGAACAGCGCGTCCACGCTGCCGCCGTCCTCCTGGCCGATCACGCTGTCGCCCAGCAGCCGTCCGCGCGTGCCGAAGAACTCCAGCCACCACTTCGAGGCTTCGTCCGGAATATTGAAATTGGACTGCACGGTGCAGATCGCGCCGTTTTCCAGCCGCAGCAGCACGGTGGACGCATCCTCCACCTCGTAGCTGAAGGTCTGCGTATCATGCATGGCTGCCACCTGCTTGACCCTGCTGCCGGTCACATACTGGATCAGGTCGATGCAGTGCACGCCCATATCCATCAACGAGCCGCCGCCGGAATTCTTTTTCTGCTGCCGCCATGCGCCGGGCATGTCCGGATACCAGCAGGTCAGCAGCGCGCTGCATGAAACCAGCTGGCCGATCTTGCCCTGGGCAATGGCCTGCTTCATGGCCTGAACATAGGCGCCATAGCGCATCATAAAGCCCGCGGCGATCTTCACGCCCTTGCTTTCGCAGTAGGAGACCACCTCCTGAGCCTCCGCCGCAGTCAGCGCCAGTGGCTTTTCCAGCAAAATATGCTTGCCGCAGTCCGCTGCCAGCCTGGCCTGGCGGGCATGCAGTATCACCGGCGACGCGATGTATACCGCGTCGATTTCCGGATCCTTCAGCAGCGCTTCATCGCTGGTATAGGCGCGCTTTGCGCCAAACTTGGCGCGCAGGCGCTCGGCGTTTTCCGCATTGACCTCCATCACGGCGATCAGCTCCGCGTTTTCTGCCTGCATCATACCCGGAAGCGTGCGGCGCTCCGCAATGCCGCCCGCGCCCAATACGCCCCAACGTACCTTTTTCATATCGTTTCGCCCCTCTTATCAGATTTTGTAATCCTTGCTGCGCGGTTTATGAACCTCCGCCACTGCCACCCTCTCCTGAGTTTTTCGACTGACCGCGGAAGATCTCTGCGCTTTCCTGATCGCTATTATAGCATATCGATATGCGTTTGGCAAATTATTTAAAGTGAGTGGAGAAATATATGCCGCGCCCCTATATGACCGCAGCGCATCCCGTTATATCGGAATGCGCTGCGGCATGATCGACGGCTCCGAAACCGTCAGAGCTGTTCGTTGGATCGCGTGCTTAATATATAGTAGGTCTTCACAGTGGAAACGCCCTCGAGGTTGGCGATCCTGTGGTGCACCTGGCGGAATTCCTCTGTGGAAACGGCGTAGACCGAGGCCAGAAAGTCCAGATCGCCGGTCAGGACATAGAGCGAGACCACATGGGGATCCGATGAAAGAATATCCGTCACCTGATCGATGTAGCGCGTGTGCTCGATCTTGACGCCGATCATGGCGGTGATGCCGCCTTCGATCTTGCTGTTATCGACCACGGCGGTATATTGCAGGATCACGCCCTGCACCTCCAGCCGGCGGATGCGCTCCGTGACCGAGGACACGGCGAGCCCGACCTCCTTGGCAATGGCCGAGGCGGAAACGCGCGCGTTCTTTTTAAGCATGGATATAATTTTCAGATCAGTGCTGTCCATATTCAGGCCTCCTGTATGGCATCCACACATATCATACCTTCCCGCGCGCAATTTGTCAAGGTTTACCGAAAATTATTAGGCAATCAATGCGTTCTGGATTGACATCTCCTGCCCGGCATGCTAGAGTCTGTTCTAATATAAAGGTATAAAGAATTGTCGGCGTCTCTTTGCCAGAGCCGCCGACTCGCAAAACTTTTTGTTTTGCTAATTCTTCCCATTCAAGAAAAAACGGCGAACCTGCCGCGTGTGTTCGGCAGGCTGGCTGTAATTATTAAGGAGGCATGCAGGATGAAAAAAGCAAGGGGCACGCTGCCGCTGTTACTGACGGCGATGATCTGGGGGCTGGCGTTCGTGGCGCAAACCTCGGCGGCGGGCAATATCGGCTCGTTCAGCTTCAATGCCGCGCGCTCCATCATCGCAGCCATATGCCTGCTGGCGTTAAATGGCTTCAGAAAAATTTCCGGCAAATCGTCAACAGCACCCGCGCCGGCCGTTGACCGCCGTCGACTGCTGCGCGGCGGACTGCTCTGTGGCGCGGCGCTGTGCCTTGCGTCGAATTTCCAGCAGTTCGGCATCGCCGCCTATCCGGAGGGCGTGGCGGCGTCCGGCCGCGCGGGCTTTCTGACCGCCACCTATGTGGTGATGACCGCGCTGTGCGCCGTGGTCGCCGGCAAAAAGCCGCACCCGCTGGTGCTGGCTGGCGGCGTGCTCTGCATCGGCGGCATGTATCTGCTCTGCGCGCCGAAGGGCATGTCCGGCCTGTATCTGGGCGACGTGCTGGAGCTGATCTGCGCGGTGTGCTTTACGGCGCAGATCCTGCTGGTGGGCAAATATGCGGATCTGGACGGCGTCAGCCTCTCCTGCGTGCAGTTTGCGGTCTGCGGCGCGCTTTCATTGATCGGCGCGCTGATATTTGAGGATACGCGCCTGAGCGACCTTGCCGACGCATGGCTGCCCGTGATCTATGCCGGCGTCTTTTCCAGCGGTATCGGCTACACGCTTCAGATCATCGGCCAGAAGTATGCCGAGCCGGCCGTCGCTTCCATCATCATGAGCCTGGAATCCGTGTTCGCCGCGCTGGCGGGCTGGCTGATCCTGCATGAGCGGCTGGGCGGCCAGGAGCTTCTCGGCTGCGCGCTGGTGTTTATCGCGGTGCTGCTGGCGCAAACGCCCGAACTGCTTCGGCGCAGGGCTTAGCCGCGCTTGACAAAAGCGGCCTGTGAATGCTACACTTGATGCGGTCTAAAATACTCCAGCGAAATAACGAAGGAACGATCAACTATGCTCACAGGCCTCAAGCGGCTGCTCAAGCGCTCCAAAAAACTGTATTTAAAGCTCGGCCCGGTGTTCGCGATGTATCGCAACAGCGTCATCTCACTTTCGCGCGGCCTGGGCGGCATCAATTACAACGAGGTCGTATTCAGCTCGTTCAATCATCAAGCCTACAATGATAATCCGCGCTACATATCCGAGGCGCTGCACGCGCTGCGCCCGCAGACGGAAATCGTGTGGCTGTTCGCCTATCCCGAAAACGCAAAAAAATATGATATTCCGGACTATGTGCGCGTGGTGTGCGCCACCTCGGCGCGCGGCATGGCGCATCTCGCCCGTGCGCGCGTGGTGGTAGACAACTTCAACAAGCGCTTTTATTTGAAGTTTCCCGGCAAAAACCAGATCTACATTCAGACCTGGCACGGCGATCGCGCCTTCAAAAAGGTCGGCTACGACAATCCCAACGGTCTGAACTGCGGCATTGAGGAAAAGGCCTCGCTGTTCATCTGCGGTTCGGAATACGGCGAGATGCAGATCCATTCCGCCTTCCATTATCACGGCGAAATTATGAAGGTGGGCTACCCGCGCAACGATATACTGCTGCGCAACGATCCCGCGGAGGCGCGCGCCATCCGCCAGAGACTGGGCATAGATGAAGATATGCGCCTGCTGATGTATGCACCCACCTTCCGCGATGTGGATTTCCGCCACAATTGCGTGCAGCGCGCACACTTGGAGCTGGGGCATGTGCTGGATACGCTGGAGACTGCCACGGGCGCGAGGTGGAAATGCCTCGTGCGCGCGCACTACATGTCCAAGGGCATCGACGCGGCGGACGACGCGCGGCTGATCCAGGTCAGTGACTATCCGGAAATGGGCGAGCTGCTGCTGGTCTCCGACGCGCTGATCACGGATTATTCCTCCTGTGCCGGCGATTATGTGCTGCTGCGCCGGCCGATCTTCCTCTACCAGGACGATCTGGAGGACTACACCGGCAACAATCGCGCGCTCTATTTCGATATGAAGGATTCGCCCTACTGGGTAGCGGATACGCCGGAGGCGATGGACGCGCTGATCATGCGCTGCACGCCCGAGGCGGCGCGCGAAAACTGCGACGCCATTCTGAAATTCTACGGCGAGGCCGAGACTGGCCATGCCGCGCAGTCTGTGGCGCAGTATATCGCGGACAAACTAAAATGATCGAGGTGCTTTGTTGAAATGAGCTCTGCCGAACTCTCCACGCGCGAGGTGCAGCTGCGCTGTCTGGCTGTGCTCAAGGCCTTCGACGCCGTGTGCCGTGAAAACCATCTGAATTATTATCTCTCCGGCGGCACGCTGCTGGGCGCGATTCGCCATCGGGGCTTTATTCCATGGGATGACGATGTAGACGTGATGATGCCGCGCGCCGACTACATGAGGCTGCTGGATGTGCCGATGTCCGACCCGCGCTACGCCATGTTCAGCGCGGAAAAATGCGCGGACTACTGCCGCGCCTGGGCACGCATGACCGATACGCGCACGCGCACGCAGCAGGTGGGTCTGTTCGACGGCGATACCGATGGGATCTATATCGACATCTTTCCCATCGACGGCATGCCCGCAGGCAAGCTGGCAAGCCGCCTGTTCTTCGCGCGGCTGCGGCTGCTGGACGTGCTGTGCAAATTTCCGCGCCGCAAGCGCATATCCAGCGTCGAGCGCTGGCGCACGGCCAAGATCCTGCTGCGCGCGCTGCTGGGCTGGCTGCCGCTGGACACCCATGCGCTGGCGCTGAGGATGAACCGCGTCGCTCAGAAGCAGCCCTACGAAACGCGCGATTTTCGCGGCGTATCCATGACCACGCACTACGGCACGCGCGAAAGAATGCCCGCCGAGGTCTTTGACCATGCGGTGGATGTGGAATTTGAAGGGCTAAAACTGCCCGCGCCCTGCGGCTGGGATTTCTATCTCACCCGCCTCTACGGCGATTACATGCAGCTGCCGCCGGAGCATGCCCGCGCAAGCGAGCATTCGGCAAGCTACGCAAAAACTGCGGAAGAATAAAGACCATCGCTCCAGGCGGAGACCTAGGACAATAATAAAAGACATGGCTACCAGCTTCGTTTGCTGGCGGCCATGTCTTTTAAGGCAGGGGCATGTATTACAGCGACGCGGCGACCTTCGCGGCCAGCTCGGCGTTGTTGTACACCAGGCGAATGTTGGAGGCCAGGCTGTCGCCGCCGGTGATGTCCTTGATCTTCGCCAGCAGGAACGGCGTTGTGGCCTTGCCATGGATGCCCTGCGCCTTCGCGTCGGCCAGTGCCTCCTCGATCGCCCTGTTGATCACATCCGGATCCATCGAATACTGCTCCGGTATCGGATTGGTCACCAGCATACCGCCGCGCAGGCCCATTTCCAGCTTCGCGCGGAAGGCCGCGGCGACCTCTTCAGGCGTGTCCAGGCGATAGTCCACGCCGAAGCCGCTCTTGCGGGTATAGAATGCGGGCAGCTCCTCGGTCTGATAGCCGATCACCGGCACGCCCTTGGTCTCAAGGTATTCCAGCGTAAGTCCCAGATCCAGAATGGACTTTGCGCCCGCGCACACCACCATCACGCCGGTCTGCGCCAGCTCCTCCAGGTCGGCAGAAATATCCATCGTGACCTCCGCGCCGCGATGCACGCCGCCGATGCCGCCGGTTGCGAACACGCGAATGCCCGCCATTTCGGCAATAATCATCGTCGTAGCGACGGTAGTCGCGCCGTCCTCGCCGCGCGCCACGAGCACCGGCAGGTCGCGGCGGGAAGCCTTCGTCACGGCATAGCCCTTCTTGCCGAGATAGGTGATCTCTTCCTCGGACAGGCCCGCCTTCAGGCGGCCGCCGATGATGGCGATCGTGGCCGGCACCGCGCCGTTGTCGCGCACAATTTTTTCTACGTTCAGCGCCGTTTCCACATTCTGCGGGTATGGCATGCCGTGAGAAATAATGGTGGATTCCAGCGCCACCACGGGCTTACCGCTTTCCAGCGCCGCCTTTACCTCGGGCGCAATATCCAGATATGCATTCAACTTCATTGTGATCTTCCTCCTTATAGCCTACAATTCCTGAATCTCAATTTCGGGCATGCGCGCCCGCACCGCAGCCGCACTCATTTCGGGACTCACCGACTCTGCGGCGAGCGCCGCGATGGCCGACGCCGCCATGCCGGCGCGCGCGCACTGCTCCAGCGGCATTTGCTGCGCCTGCGCCCAGGCGACGGCCGCCGTGAAGGCATCGCCTGCGCCCGTGGCGTTCACGATCTCGCGCACCGGCGCAGCCGCGAGATAGGCTCTTCCCGCCTCGGTACAGAGCGCGCCTTCCGCCCCGAGCGTCAGATACACGCGCTGCACGCCCAGCTGCATCAATGCCTGCGCCGCGCGCTGGGCGCTGGGCACATCGGTAACGGCAACGCCCGTCAGCGCTTCCGCCTCACAGCGATTGGGCTTTATGGCGCTCAGCCCTGCGAGCGCGGGCATGAGCCGCCGCGCCTTGACGGCGGAAACCGCGTCCGCGATCAGCGGCACCCGTATTTCCCGCGCCAGAAACGCCAGCGTCTCGGGCGGAAGGTTGGCCTCCAGAACCACCGCATCCATGGCGTTGATCCAGTCCAGCCTCTCCGCAAAAAACGCGGGCGTGAGCATGGCCTGAAGCTCCATATCGTTTACGGCCACGCACATGTCGCCGTGCTCGTCGCTGACGAACATGTACACGCAGCTGCGTCCCTGCGGCGCCACCAGGCAGCAGGACGTACCGATGCCCTTCCTGCGGCAGTCGGCCAGCAGCATCTCGCCGTTAAGGTCGCCGCCCAGCGCGCCCACAAATTCCGTTTGCAGGCCGAGCCTTACTGCGTTTTCGGCAATATTGCGCCCAACGCCGCCCGGGCTCAGGCGCACCGTGCCGATATTGGAATCGCGCATGCGCAGTGCATCGTGCACAAAGCCGCCGATATCCACGTTTGCGCCGCCGATCACCGCGATCCTGTTCTGCGCCATGCCGCGCCACCGCCTCCCGTCAAGCATATCACAAGCCACAGGTATTATAGTCGCAATCCCACGGTAAATCAAGCATGCTTTTTCGCTTTTGCGCGCAGCGGCTGGAAACATTTCGTAATTTTTTGTAAATTGTGAAGAAATATGCACCCATAGCTTGATTTTGACATATTATTGTAATATAATAGTCCTTGATACGATATAGTGTTGAAAGCAGGTGGACAAATGAAGCTATCCGGCGCGGCATGTCGCCGCTTTGCCGCCATCCTGATGATGGTCGCGCTGCTCATTACCTGCCTGACGCCGGCGCTGGCCGCCTCCGTCAAGGCCAAAATAAATTCCTCCTCGGCGCGGGTCTACAACGTTCCCTCCACCTCGGCAAAGGCCTCGGTGCGCGCCGTAAAGGGCATTCGCGTCAACGTGACCGGCTATGCAAACGGTTGGGCGCGCATCAGCTACAACGGCCATACCGGCTACATGCAGAGCAAGTACCTGAATCTGGTCAACCGCGTCAAGGCGTATACCTCCAAATCCACGCCGGTGTACAAGCAGGCTTCGTCATCCTCTACGCGGCTGGGCACGCTTTCGACGGCCAGCACAGTCTACGTCGTTGGGCGCAGCGGCTCCTACTTCCGCGTACAAAATCAGTCCGGCTCCGTGACCGGCTACATCGCCGGCAGCAACCTGAGCAGCAAGAAGCCCTCGACCTCCGGCAGCAGCAACAGCGGCAGCGCGGGCGACAGCGGCACGAAGGCGCCCAGCTACTCCAGCAGCATGACGACTTCTGAAAAGCTGGATTACGTCATCTACGTCGCCAAGCAGCTGATCGGCCGTCCCTACAAGCTGAGCGATAATCCGCCCAACAGCTTCAACTGCTCGTCCTTCGTGCAATACTGCATGGGCAAGGCCAGGTTCAGCATGTACGGCACCGCCGCGACGCAGGCCGCCGATGGACGCTATACCAAGATCACCGATATTTCGGCGCTGAAGAAGGGCGACATCCTCTGCTTCGACACCGACACCACCAACGGCGAAAATACCTGTGACCACACGGCCATCTACCTTGGCAACAATCAGTTTATCCACGCCTCGTCCGCCAAGGGTTATGTGACGATCACCAGCATGACCAGCTATTACAGAAATGCGTTTCTGTGGGCGCGCCGTGTGGGTTGAGGATTAAATCAAGCTCAGGGACTGTGAAAAAACGAAAATTTCTTCCGCAGCCCCTTTACCAATTTATCTCAAGTGAATAGATGAAAGAAAAAAGCACAACCCCCCTTACCCCCAGAAGGGAGCAATAAAATACTTTATATCTGGGGCTAGTTACCATGAACAGGAGCAATTTATAGCACAGGAGGGTTACTATGCTTGGAGCAATCGTCGGTGATATTGTAGGCTCTGTTTACGAGTGGCGCAATATCAAAACTAAGGAGTTTCCCTTATTCCGTGATAAATGTTTTTTCACTGATGATACCGTCATGACCTGCGCCGTTGCGGAGGCTGTCATGAACGGTGGTGAGCGTGATACCTTCATCGATGCCATGAAGAAATATGGTCGGATGTATCCTGATGCGGGATACGGCGGCAGATTCGGAGCGTGGATCAACTCCGATGACCGTGAGCCGTACAACAGCTGTGGAAATGGTTCCGCTATGCGTGTTGCCCCGTGTGCTTGGATCATGAACTGCGGCTTCTGTGCCAGAACCGGAATGTGGCCGTCCAACGGCAGAAAGATGGCAAAATTATCCGCCGAGGTCACGCATAACCATCCGGAAGGCATCAAGGGCGCGATGGCAACGGCCGATGCGATCTTCATGTGCCGATATTATTTTGGCGGTTATTGCGGCGACTATGGAAAGCCCATCAATGATGATCCGGCTGAGTGCAAGCGGCGCATCAAGTCACACATCGAAGGCGAGTATGGCTATGACCTGTCCAAAACGCTGGACGAAATCCGTCCTACATACCGTTTTAACGAGACCTGCCAGGAAACTGTACCGCAAGCTATAATTGCTTTCTTGGAAAGCACAGACTTCGAGGACGCCATCCGAAACGCCATCTCACTTGGGGGCGATAGCGACACCCTTGCGGCGATTACGGGCAGCATCGCAGAGGCGGCTTACGGCATTCCTGACTGGATTAAGGAAAAAACCTATTCCTATTTGGATGAACCGTTAAAAGCAGTTCTTCGGCGCTGGGAAGAGTATATTGCTCCCAACAGACGGAACCCATGCGATCTTTAATTGTTCTGTTGCACTTTTTAACGGTGGAGAAACCTTTTTAATTAAAATATGTTACTTTTCCATAAATATCGACATTGGTTGGTATAAAAAGAGGTTGTGAAAAAACGAAAAAATTTTTCACAGCCCCTGAGCTTTTAATGTACAAGAATCAAACCTTTGTGCGTCGGCGGAGCCCGTAAGGGAGCGCCGGCGATTTCTATTCCGGCTGTTCCAGTTCCGCCGCCGCTTCGGACGCCGCTTCCCATTCGGCGTACAGCGCCTCCATGGATGCGCTGCATTCGCGGTGCTGCCGCGCGATTTCCTGCGCCATTTCCACATCCTTATAGGTTTCCGGATCGGCCATCTGCGCTTCGAGCCGCGCGATCTCCGCTTCAGCGTCGGCAATGGCCGTTTCGGCAGCCTTCAGCCTGTCCAAAATGGCGCGCTTCTCCGCCGCAGCCATGCGCGCACGGCGCTTTTCGCGGTCGATCTGCGTTTTCGTGCGGCCGTCGCTCTCCTCGAGTGCAATGCCTGCCGCCTCGCGCCGCTTGACCTCCAGATAATCATCATAATTGCCGGAATACTCGCGCGCGCCGTCCGCGCTCATTTCCACCACGCGATTCGCCACGCGGTTGATGAAATAGCGGTCGTGCGACACGGTGAGCAGCGTGCCGTCAAAATCCTCCAGCGCGCCCTCCAGCACCTCGCGGCTGTCCATGTCCAGATGGTTGGTCGGCTCGTCCAACAGCAGCAGGTTATCGTGGCGCAGCATCAGCTTGGCCAGCGACACACGCCCCTTTTCGCCGCCGGAGAGGGTCTTGATGGGCTGATATACATCGTCGCCGGTAAACAGGAAAAGCGCCAGCACGCTGCGGATGCGATCCATTTCCAGGCGCGGAAATTCATCCCAGACCTCGTTCAGAATGTCCTTTTCAGGGTTGAGCCGCGTCTGATGCTGCTCATAGTAGCCCATATCCACATTCGAACCGAATACCACCGTGCCGCTGTCTGGCTGAAGCCGGCGCGCGATGATGTTCAGCAGCGTGGATTTGCCCACGCCGTTCGGCCCGATGATCGCCACGCGGTCGCCCAGCCGCAGCTGAAGGCTGAAGTGCTCAAACAGCTTGCGTCCTTCAAAGCCCTTGGAAACGTCCTTCACGCCGAGCACCTCTTCGCCGGTGCGCCGCCGCGCCTCGAAGCTCATGCGCAGCTTCTGCTCGCTCTTCGGCCTTTCCAGGCGTTCCATCTTTTCAAGCCGCTTCTCGCGGCTCTCCGCCGCCTTGATGGACTTTTCGCGGTTAAACATGCGATAGCGCTGGATGATGGCCTCCTGCCGCGCGATCTCCGCCTGCTGCAGGTCATATTCCTTGATCTGGCGCTCGATGTCCGCCTGACGCTTTACGGAAAAAACGTCGTAATTGCCCTCGTATTGCACGATGTGCCCCATGGAGATCTCAGCCATGCAGTCGCACACGGCGTTTAGAAAATAGCGGTCGTGCGAAATGACCAGCACCGTGCCGCGATACTTCTTCAACGTCTCCTCCAGCCACTGCACCGATTGCAGGTCCAGGTGGTTGGTCGGCTCGTCCAGCAGCAGCAGCTCCGGCTGCGTCAGCAGCAGCCGCGCCAGGCACAGCCGCGTCTTTTCACCGCCGGACAGCAGGCGCGCAGGCTGATCCTCGCGGCCCCGCGCAAAGCCCAGACCCGCCAAAACGCCCTGGATGCGGCTCGGCCACTCGTAGCCGCCGGACGCCTCGAAGCGGTCCAGCAGGTTTGCATAGCTTCGGGACAGGCGCGCGCAGGCCTCTGCGTCCTCGTGCTGCTCCGCCATTTCCGCCTCCACCGCCCGCAGCCTTCGCTCCATTTCCCGCAGCGGCTCAAACACGCGCTCAAGCTCCTGCTGCACGGTCAGATCGGACTGTATGTCCGCCTCCTGCGTCAGCAGACCCACCCGCGCGCCGCGCGCCACCGAGACCACGCCCGAATCCGGCTCCATGCTGCCCGCGATCAGCTTGAACAGCGTGGACTTGCCGCAGCCGTTGACGCCGGTCAGCCCCATGCGCTGTCCGGTCTGCAGCGTAAGATCCGCGTCCTTCAGGACGGCGTTCATCTGGAACGATTTATTCAGTTTTTGAATGGATAGCAATATCATACGCCCGTCTGCCCTGCCTCCGTCCTGCCGATCGTCATACCTGGCTCCAGCGGCCGCTCGCGCCGCACGGCAGCACGCCGCCGCAGCGCACGGGCAGCACGATCTCATCCGCCGCAACCTGTCCGCCGCGCCTGCGCGCCGCCGTCATGCGCAGCATGTTACTCAACACCGCCGGCTGAAGTCCGGTGGTGTAGCTGTTGATGAGCATAAACAGCGCGTCCTGCGCCAGCACCTTTTCGCACGCGGAGACCAGCCCGAACAGCTCATTTTCCAGCTTCCATACCTCGCCGCCGGGACCCCTGCCATAGCTGGGCGGATCCATCAGGATGCCCTCGTAGACGTTGCCGCGGCGCGCCTCGCGCTCCACGAATTTCAGCGCGTCGTCCACAATCCAGCGCACGCGCGTTTCATCGATGCCCGACAGCTTGCGGTTCTCCCCCGCCCATTGCACCATGCCCTTGGCCGCGTCCACATGCGTCACCTTCGCGCCCGCCGCCGCGCAGGCGCAGGTCGCGCCGCCGGTGTAGCCGAACAGGTTCAGCACGCGCACCGGACGGCCTGCCTTTCGGATCAGGCTCGCCATCCAGTCCCAGTTCACGGCCTGTTCAGGAAAAAGGCCGGTGTGCTTAAAGCCCGTTGGGCGCACATAAAAGCTCAGCTCGCCGTATTTCAGCACCCAGCGCTCCGGCAGCTTCCTGAAAAATTCCCACTCGCCGCCGCCCTTTGCCGAGCGATGATACCAGGCGTCCGCCGTGCGCCACAGCTCCGGCTGCTGCTTCGGCCAAATGGCCTGCGGATCCGGACGGCGCAGAATGATATCCTTCCAGCGCTCCAGCTTTTCGCCGTCGCCAGTGTCTATAACTTCATATTCTTTCCAGTCGGAAGCAACAAACATCTTTATTATTCTCCTTACAAATCGATGCGCATGACCTGCATGTCTCCAAGCTGCGGATCATCGAAGACCACGCCCGCCTCCGCATAGGCGCGCTGCCGGAAGAAGCCCTCGATGGTGCGCTGATGCACAAAGCCAAAGCGCGCGTAAAACGGCTCCATGTCCTCGGAGGTGCCGACCTCCATATACCGGCAGCGCGGCCGGTAGAGCTTGAGCAAATGCCGCAGCAGGTGCGAAGCGTAGCCGCGGTGCCGCTCGTTGGGCGCAGTCGCCAGATTGCACAGTTCGCACTTGTTTCCGGTCTCGTCCATCCGTACCACCGCCTCGGCGACCGGCTGTCCGTTCATCATCAGCACATACAGCTCGCCGTCGGCAAGATAGCGGCCGATCATCTCCTCGCTGGGATCGGCCAGCAGCATCAGCGGCAGATAGGTCTTTTTGCCCGTGGTAATTTTGCGGATCTCCCGCGGCGCCAGCTCGCCCGCGCGCCAGTGCCTGCGGCACAGCGCCACATAGCTCTCGTTGCCGCCCAGCACGATCTGCTCGCCCTCGCGCGCGACCTTGCCGTTTACCACGCGCGCATTGCATATGGCCTTGCGCCCGCACCAGCAAACGGTTTTGATTTCCTCGATCGTATCCGCCCACGCCATCAGCCAGGTGCTGCCCTCGAACAGATTGCCCTGGAAATCCGCGCGCAGGCCATAGCAGATGACCGGAATGTTCATATCGTCCACGATCTCCACCAGACGCCATACCTGTTCCTTTTTCAGGAACTGCGCCTCATCCACGATCACGCAGTCGTAGCCCGACAGGTTCACCGAATCGAGCTCTTCCATATAAATGCAGGGCGCGCTCAGCCCGCTGCGCGAGCCGACCAGGCGTTCGCCGTCGCGCTTGTCCAGCTGCGGCTTGATCATCAGCGCGTTCTGACCGCGCTCGTGGTAATTATATTGCACCATGATGGCGTTGGCGGTTTTGGAGGAACCCATCGCACCATAGCGGAAATACAGCTTGGCCATGAGGCAGAATACTCCTTTGTACTTCGTAATTACTTCGTAATCCTTGTTTTTTCGACGCACAGCCGGATATTTCCTGCCAAACGCCGGGTTAATCTTGCAGACGCGCCCATTTTCGGGTACAATGCTGATAGAATGCGCATTCAGACGCAAAGCGAGGCGAAAGAGCAGATGAAAATAGCGGGCGTCATCGCCGAATACAATCCATTCCACCTGGGGCACGCCTACCATCTCCGCGAAACGCGAGCGCGCACCGGCTGCGACTATGTGGTGGCATGCATGACGGGCAGCTTTACCCAGCGCGGCGAGGCCGCCTGCGCCTCCAAGTGGGCGCGCACCCGCGCGGCGCTGAGCTGCGGCGCGGACGCCGTGTTCGAGCTGCCCGCGCTGTTTGCCGTGCGCACCGCGGACGCCTTCGCGCGCGGCGGCGTAGCCATTCTGGCCAGCGTCGGCTGCGATGTACTTTCCTTCGGCTGCGAGACCGGCGACCTGGCGATCATTTCGCGCCTGGCCGAGCTGCGCGCCAACGAGCCCGAGTGCCTGTCCGCCGCCATTCGCGATGGGCTCGCCGCAGGCAGATCGCACGCCCGCGCGCGCGGCGAGGCGCTTGCCGAAATGCTTTCGCTGCCGCCCGAATCGCTGAACGCGCCGAACCTGATTCTCGCGTCGGAATACCTGCGCGCCATGCGCGAGCAGGCTTCCGGCATGCAGCCCGTGGCAATTGAGCGCCGAGGCGACTACCGCAGCGACGCGCTGAGCGGACTGGCCTCGGCGAGCGCCATTCGAAGCGCCGTACGGCGCGGCGACCCGCGCGCCGCTGACCATCTGCCGCCCGAGGCGCAGTTTCAGCTGCGCGGCGCGGGCGAAATGCACGAGATGGACGATCTGCTGCTCTTCAGGCTGCGCGAAATGGGCGCAGGCGGCATCGCCGCACTGCCCGATGCGGGCGAGGGGCTGGACGCACGCGTATACGCCGCGGCGCTGCGGTCGGGCAGCCGCGCGGAGCTGATCGAGCGCGTGAAGTGCAAGCGCTACACCTACGCCCGCATTTCCCGCCTGTGCGCGCACGCGCTGCTGGGACTGACGGCGCAGCTGGCACAGCGCCATCCACTGCCGGAATACGCCCGCCTGCTCGGCCTGCGCGCAGACGCCGCGCCGCTGACGCGCGAAATCAAGGCGCGCGCATCGCTGCCGCTCGCTCCGGACGCCGCCATGCTGCGCGGAAATGAAATATTCGATCTGGAATGCCGCGCCACCGACCTGCGCGCGCTGCTGTGCGGCCAGCGCGAGGAGCGCTGTGCCGGACAGGAATTCACGCAGAAATTCGTGCGCGTGCCCTGAATGCGGCTACTTCCGGTTTTCCTTTACCGCCGCGTCCAGCAGCGCCCTCGTCTGAGCGTCCGCCTGGATCAGTGCGGTCTTTACGCCGTCGCTGCCCTTATAGACCACGGCCAGCGCGGGCAGATCGCTCCGGCAATACAGCGCGCGCACGCGCCGCGTTTCCGGATAGCGCTTCTTTGCCGCCTCGGGCGTGCCGGTAAAGACGATCTGACGCAGATAGATGTCCTCGATAAAGCGCGCGCGCTTGCCATAGCTGCGGGTCAGGCGCAGCACGCCGCCGTCGATCTCATAGCCGTAGCGCACCACATACACGCGCAGCACATACAGCGCCAGCAGTATGCCGATCGCCCAGAAGCCGATGCTCGCGGCGGTATAGCCGATCCAGCCCGCCAGATAATCCAGCACGATGTAATTGATCAGCACCAGCACCGCCACCAGCGCCAGCACCACCAGAAAGCCGCGCGCGGGCGTCATTTTTTTATGACCGACCACCTGTTTCATATTTTGACCTCCATATTCAAAGCCTGTGATCCCATATATGGCATTATATCGAAAAAACGCTCCAAACACAAGCCTTGACAGCGCGCGTCAATCGGTTTATCATAAAATCAGCATCCGTATATAACAGGAGGACGACCAAATGAAACAGCAGCCTCAGCTTGCCTCGATGATCAAGGGGCAAATGTTCGACGGCTTTCTTCTCACCCGTGCTGCTGCGCAGAAAACCAGCTCCAACGGCAGCAAATATCTGGATATGACGCTCTGTGATATTTCCGGCGAGGTCAACGCCAAGATGTGGGACGGGCTGACCCCCGCGCCCGCCGTGGCGGAGGTGCTGCGCGTGCGCGGCATGATGCTGGAATACAACGGCCGGCCGCAGCTGCGCGTGGATAAAATGCGTCCTGCCACTGAAAACGACGATTACGATATGTCCGCGCTCACGCCCTGCGCGCCGGAATCTCCGGAAACGATGAAGGGCGAGATCATGGCGCGCATCGAGGCCATGGCCGACCCGCAGCTGCGCGCGCTCGTTTCGGCGCGGCTGGAAATGTGCGGCGATCAGCTGGATTATTATCCGGCGGCTTCCAAGCTGCACCACGCGGAAAAATCGGGACTGCTGCACCACACCAGCACCATGCTGCGCATGGCGGGTTACGTCTGCCAGGTATACCCGCAGCTGGACGCCGACCTGCTGGCAGCGGGCGTAATCCTGCACGACCTGTGCAAGATTGAGGAAATGGCGGCCGACGAAATCGGCATGGTGTCCGATTACACGGCGGAGGGCATGCTGATCGGGCATCTGGTGGACGGCGTGGCGCAGATCGACGCGCTGGGCAGAGAGCTTGGCACGCGGCCGGAAACGCTGATGATGATCAAGCACATGATACTTTCTCACCACGATCTGCCCGAATACGGCAGCCCCAAGCCGCCGATGTTCCCCGAGGCGGAGGCGCTGCACACGCTGGATCTGCTGGACGCGCGCATGTTCGAAATGACGCGCGCGCTGAAGAACGCGCAGCCCGGCGGCTTCACGGAGCGCATCTGGTCGCTCGAACGGCGCCTCTATCGCCGAAAGGGCGACGGCGCGCAGGCTCCGGAGGATTGACCTTGCAATACAGCCGCTTTTGTTGTACACTGGATCTGGATAAACGGGCAAACGCCTACGCCGGAGGTTGAAGAACTATGCTGCATGTATTCAGTGATCTGGAGGGCATCCGCATCGCCATTGAAATGGAAAGGCGCGGCGAGGCCTTTTACCGGCGCGCGGCGCGCGTGAGCCGCAGCGAGGAGACCATCGCGCTGCTGAACGCGCTGGCAAACGACGAAACGAACCATCGCGCGGAGTTTGAGCGCCTGTACCGCAACGAGAGCGGCGCGCTGTCCTCCGCCGCCTATGACGACGAGACCAACGCCTATCTTTCGGCCATTGCCGCCGAATTCATGTTTCCCGAGGGCTTGATGGCGCTGCGCAGCGCGGGCTTTGAGGATCCCGCCGCCGTGCTTCAAAACGCCATTCAGTCTGAAAAGGATTCCATACTGTTTTACACAGAGCTGACGCAGCACGCGCGCGACGCGCACGCCTGCGGCGTGTTCACCGAAATCGCGCGTCAGGAGCGCGGGCACCTGTACCGTCTGCAGCGCCAGCTGGAGCTGCTGAACAAATAGAGCTGAAAAATCGGAGGGAAGAATCATGGACGCGATAAAGACCTACCGCCAATGGTGCGCCGATTTTGCGGATGACCGTGAAACCGCCGTCGAGCTAAAATCCATCGAAAACGACCCCGCCGAAATCGAGGATCGCTTTTACCGCGATCTCGAATTTGGTACGGCGGGCATGCGCGGCGTGCTCGGCGCAGGCACGAACCGCATGAACAAATACAACGTGCGCCGCGTGACGCGCGCGCTGGCCAAGTATATCCTCTCGCATCCCAGCGGCGCAGAAAAGGGCGTGGCCATCGCCTACGATTCCCGCCTGATGAGCGATGTGTTCGCCCGCGAAACCGCGCTGGTGCTGGCGGCTGCGGGCGTAAAGGCGCACCTGTTCCCCTCGCTGCGGCCGGTGCCGGTGCTCTCGTTCACGGTGCGGCACCTGGGCTGCATCGCGGGCGTGGTCATTACCGCCAGCCACAACCCCAGCAAATATAACGGCTATAAGGTCTACTGGACGGACGGCGGCCAGATGCCCCCCGAGTCCGTAAAGGGCATTACCGACCTGCTGCCCGAAACCAGCTACGCCGAATCTCTGCCCATGGACGAGCAGGCCGCGCTGGACGCCGGACTGCTTGAATACATCAGCGCCGAGGTGGACGATGCCTACATCGCCGCCGTCCGGAAGCTCTCCGTCAACCCCGAACTGGCGCGCGAGGTCGGCGCGACGCTGAAGATCGTATACACGCCGCTGCACGGCTCCGGCAACATTCCGGTGCGCCGCATTCTGAAGGAAATCGGCATGCAGAACGTGTACGTCGTGCCCGAGCAGGAGCTGCCGGATGGGCGCTTTCCCACCGTGCGCGTGCCCAACCCCGAGGAGCCGGACGCCTTCCGCCTGGCGCTGGAAATGCAGAAAAAGCTGGGCGCGGATCTGTGCATCGGCACGGATCCGGACTGCGACCGCGTGGGCATCGCCTGCATGACGGAGAATGGCCCGCGGCTGCTCAACGGCAACCAGATCGGCTGCGTGCTGCTGCATTACATTCTTTCGCAGAAGCAGGCGCGGGGCGAGCTGCCCGCAAACGCCGCGGCGGTCACGACCATCGTGTCCACGGACATGGCGGCGGCCATCGCCAGATCCTACGGCTGCGAAATGATCGAGGTTCTGACGGGCTTCAAGTACATCGCCGAGCAGATCCATCTGTTTGAGACCACCGGCGCGCACAGCTTCATGTTCGGCTTTGAGGAATCCTTCGGTTTCCTCTCCGGCACAGATGTGCGCGACAAGGACGGCGTAAACGCCTGCCTGCTGATCGCCGAGGCCGCCTGCTGGTATAAGAAAACCTACAACTGCACGCTGGTGGACGCCATCGACCGCCTCTACGCGCAGTACGGCTACTACGGCGACAAGGTGACCTCCTTCGTGCTGCCGGGCAAGGACGGGCTTGAAAAGATGCAGCACCTGATGCGCGCGCTGCGCGAGGATCCGCCCAGGGTATTCGCGGGCGTGCGGGTCACAGCGCTGCGCGACTACCAGAAGTCCACCCGCGTGGAGGGCGCCAGGGTCGAGCCCCTCACCCTGCCCAAATCCAACGTGCTCTATTTCGAGCTTGAGGACGGCGCGTGGATATGCGTGCGCCCCAGCGGCACGGAGCCGAAGATCAAGCTGTATGTCAACGCGCGCACCGAGGCTCGCGAAATGACGGCGGCACTGCTGGAAAAGCTGTCCGGCGCAGCTGTCGAGGCGCTGAACGCGCGGATGTAAAACACTGCGGCGGCGCGAATGGCAGCGCATCGCGCTTATTCAAAATCCCCCGACCGGTCGGCGGCTGGGGGATTCTGTCCTTTTTTGCCGAAAACCTGCCGCTTTTTTGCAAGTTTTTTCCTGCGGTGCTTGCAAATGGCGTTCATTTCATATACACTGTGTATGGAAGTCTGCGCTCATCCGGAGGCATGTCCTTCGCCGAAGAGCGCCGCTGCAATCTAGGAGGAAATCGAGAAATGAAACTCGGCGTTGTGGGCCTGCCGAACGTCGGCAAGAGCACCCTGTTCAATGCGATCACCTGCGCGGGCGCGCAGGCCGCAAACTATCCCTTCTGCACCATCGAACCGAACACCGGCATCGTCGCCGTACCGGATCACCGGCTGGACGTGCTGGCCGAAATGTATCATCCGGAGAAGTACACCCCCGCCACGCTGGAATTTGTGGACATTGCGGGGCTCGTGAAGGGCGCGAGCCGCGGCGAGGGACTGGGCAACAAGTTTCTCTCCCACATCCGCGAGGTAGACGCCATCGTGCATGTGGTGCGCTGCTTTGAGGATGACAACGTGATCCATGTAGATGGCAGCGTCGATCCCGCGCGCGACATCGACGTGATCAATACCGAGCTGATTCTGGCGGACACCGAAACCGTGACCAAGCGCTGCGAGCGCGCCGCCGCCATGGTGAAAAAGGGCGAAAAGAAATACGCGCTCGAGGCCGAGGCAGGTCAGCTGCTGCTGGCGCACCTGAACGCGGGCAAGCCCGCCCGCACCGCGCCGCTGAACGACGAGCAGCGCGCCGCCGTGCACGACTGGTTCCTGCTGACGATGAAGAAGGTCATCTATGCCGCGAACATCGGCGAGGAGGATTTGGGCAAGAATGAAAACGCGCTGCCGCTGGTGCAGCCCGTGCGCGAAATCGCCGAGTCCGAGGGCGCTCAGGTGCTGGTGATCTGTGCGCAGGTCGAGGAGGACATCTCTCAGATGGAGCCGGATGAGAAGCAGATGTTCCTGGAGGACATGGGCATCGGGCAGAGCGGTCTGGATCGCCTGGTCACGCTGAGCTACAGTCTGCTGGGGCTGATCTCCTACCTGACGGCCGGCCCCAAGGAGGTGCGCGCCTGGACGATCGAAAAGGGCACCAAGGCGCCGCAGGCCGCTGGCAAGATCCACAGCGACTTTGAGCGCGGCTTCATTCGCGCCGAGATCGTGCCCTATGAGGATCTGGTACGCGAGGGCTCCATCAACGCCTGCAAGGAAAAGGGACTGGTGCGCAGCGAGGGCAAGGATTATGTAATGAAGGACGGCGACGTGACGCTGTTCCGCTTCAATGTCTAGGCTCATCATCCGCATTCGGCAATATGAGCTGCCAAAGCAGCGCCCCAGCCGCAGATGGGCGCTGGGGCTGTACCTGCTGGCAGGGGCGGGGCTATTCATTTCGAGCCTGCTCTGCGGCGTGCTTTTCCGGAACGTGGATGCGCAGTACACGCTGACGGTCGTCGATCTGCTCTTCTATCTGCCCTTCGTCGCGCTGCCGATCCTTCTGGGCGTGCGGCGCCGGCCTGAAACGCTGGAGGCCTATCGCCCCGGCGGACTGTCGCTGTCCAATGCGATACTGATTGCGCTGCTGGCGGTAGCGGGACTGCTGTTCATGAACAGCCTGACCGTGCTCTGGTCGATCCTGCTGCAAAAGCTCGGGCTGGTCTTTCCCGCAAGCAATGTCCCTACGCCCACCGGCAAGGGCAGTCTGATGCTGAGCATATTTACCGTAGCGGTGCTCCCCGCCATATGCGAGGAATTCCTGTTTCGCGGCGCGATCTTCTCCGCCCTCGAGCCTGAAGGCACGCGCCACGCCATGGTCATATCGTCGCTGCTGTTCATGGGACTGCATGGTTCCCTGAACGGCGCGCCGGTGCAGTTCCTGCTGGGCATGATCATCTGCTATCTGACCTGGAGCTGCAACAGCATTTACGCGGGCATGATCTACCACATGGTTCACAATGCCACGACGGTCATACTGATGTATATTCAATCGGGCTTGGACGTAACCGCCGAAGCGCCCGACTACCTTGCTGCCATCGGCGGCCTGACGGGCGTGTTTGCGCTGCTGCTGGACATGCTGCTCCTTGGCGGACTGATGCTGCTTCTGCTGCGTCCGTTCAGGATTCGCGCGCTGCTGAGCGGCGCGCCAAAAATGCCGCGCAAAAAAATACCACTCAGCCGCAAGGGGCGGTGGGCCGTCGTTATTATTATCGTGCTTCTGCTGACCCTCTATGCGCTGACCCTTCTTGGGGCGCTGCTGTGACAGGTAAAAAGACAAATGAACGCAAGCATTATCTGCGTGGGCAAGCTCCGCGAAAGGTGGCAGCAGGAGGGCTGCGCCGAGTATCTGAAGCGGCTCTCGCGCTACGGAAAATATGAAATCCTTCAGCTGGACGACCTGCGCGAGCCGGAAAACGCCAGCCCCGCGCAGATCCGCCAGATCATGCAGCGCGAGGGCGCGGCGATCCTTTCGCGCATTCGCCCGAACGACCGCGTGGTCGCGCTGTGCGTAAAGGCACCCGCGCCGGATTCGGTGAAGCTATCTGAAATGATGCAGCAATGGGCGCAGGACGGACGGCGCACCGTGCTGGTCATCGGCGGCTCGAACGGCCTTTCCGACGAGGTAATCGCCCGCGCCGACCATAAGCTGTCCTTTTCCAACCTCACCTTCCCCCACGGCCTGATGCGCGTGATCCTGCTGGAGCAACTGTACCGCGCCGAGCGCATACGGACGGGAGAAAAGTATCATAAGTAAGATGGGGCCCTGCGATTCTGAAACGAAGTCGCAGGGCTTTTTCATGATAAGAATCAGCAAAACCTGTTTTTTGCGAATCGACAGGTTCCAAGGAGGCGCAGTGAAAACCCCTGTCGCGTTACTCCGTTTCCTTCAGCCGCGCCAGCAGTTCTTCAATGCGCGATTCGCCGTAGACCTCCACGCCATGCGCCTTCAGCAGCGCAGCCGCAACGCCGTCGCCCTTCACGCGCACGCCGGCAAAGCTGCCATCGTAGATCTCGCCCGAGCCGCAGGAGGGGCTGCGCTCCTTGAGCAGCGCAAAGCGCGCGCCAAACAGCTTTGCCAGCTTCAGCGCTTCCTGCGCGCCGCGTTCGAATTCAGGCGTTACATCTGTGCCGTCGCGGGCAATCACGCGCGTGCCGCGGCGCTCTGCAGGCGCACGGGGCGTGGGCAGACCGCCGTAAATCTCGGGGCACACGGGAACGAGCTGCGCGCGGCGCATCAGCGCGTCCAGCCCGTCAATGCGCTTGCCGTCGCCCGCATAGCGACAGCGCGCGCCCAGCAGGCACGCGCTCACCAGCACGACAGGCATCAGGCCTTACGCTCGCTGCGGCGCTGCGCCTCGTCGCGCTCACGGCAGATCTGCGCCCATGAGGGCATCTTGCTGAGCCGCTCCGCCAGATCCGCCATCGCGGCGGGCACGTCGATCTGCTGCGGACAGATCTGCGCGCACGCGCCGCAGCCGATGCACGCGCTCGGGCGCTTATCCTCGGGCAGCGCCTCAACGCCCATGCTGACATTGAAGCTGCTGGCAAAGCGCAGCTCGTTGTAATAGGAAATGAGCCTGGGAATATCCAGCCCCATCGGGCAGCCGTCGCAGCAATAGCGGCAGCCGGTGCACGGCAGCGACTGCTTCATGCCCTCGGCCACCTCCAGCAGCGCAGCCTGCTCGGCCTCGCTCAGCGGGCGGCGTGCCTCGAAGATACGCAGGTTGTCGCGCATCTGTCCGGCGGCGGACATGCCGCTGAGCACCACCGTGACGTTCGGCAGGCCCTGCAAAAAGTCAAACGCCCACGCCTGCGCGCTCACATTGGGACGCAGCGCGCCGAGCTTCGCCATCTGTTCGTCGGTCAGCTTCGTCAGCCGTCCGCCGCGCAGCGGCTCCATCACCCACACGGGAATGCCGTACTGCGCCAGCAGCGCGCACTTCGCCTTCGCATCCTGAAGCGTCCAGTCCAGATAATTCAGCTGGATCTGGCAAAACTCCATATCCCCGCCGCAGCGGTCGAGAAAGGCCTTCAGGCAGTCCAGCCCGCCGTGCGAGGAAAAGCCCAAATGCCGGATGCGCCCGAGGCGCTTCTGCTCCACAAAGTAGTCGATGATGCCCCACTGCGGGTCGAGATAGGTGTGCATGGATTTTTCGTAAACGTTGTGCAGCAGGTAAAAATCGAAGTACTCCACGCCGCACTTTTCCAGCTGGCGTTCAAAGATTGCTGCCGGATCGTAGCTCTTGCTGATCTGATGCCCCGGAAATTTATCCGCCAGATTCCACTTTTCGCGCGGATATTTCGAAAGCGCCTGCGCCAGCGCAGTTTCGGACTTGCCGCCGTGATACGGCCAGGCGGTGTCAAAATAATTCACGCCGCCCGCAATGGCGCTGTCCACCATTTCCTGAAGCTGTGCCTGATCGATCTCGCCGTTTTCCAGCTGCGGCAGGCGCATCGCGCCGAAGCCCAGCATGGACAGGCTTTCGCCATGAAAATCATTGTAGATCATTTATGTATCCCTCCCAAAGCGTCTTCCAGACCCAAACCGATTATAACATATCCTTTGTACTGCCTGCAAGGTCGGCTTTTTTGTTAACATTCCCTGATTTGTTGTGTCCGGCAGGATTTCTATACCTTGAATTTACATCTGATAGTTGAAAAAGCTGTGAAATTGTGCTAAACTGCATAAGATTGAATTGCTATGTCAATGGCAGGAGGAGATTCCAAATGACTACCACTTATGAAAAGCTGTCTTCCAACAAGGTCAAGCTGGGCTTTACCGTTGAACCCGAGAAATTTGAAGAAGGTATTGCCAAGGCCTATCGCAAGATGGTTAAAAAAATCAGCATCCCCGGCTTCCGCAAGGGCAAGGCGCCCATGAAGGTGATCGAGGCGCACTACGGCGAAAGCGTTTTCTATGAGGAAGCCTTCGACGCGATCTTCCCTGAGATCTATCAGGAAGCGCTGAAGGAGCACAACGTCGAGGTCGTGGATCGTCCTGAGCTGGATGTGCAGGAAATCGGCCGCGGCAAGGAGCTGAAGTTCACGGTTGAGGTGTTCGTGCGCCCCGACGTGGAGCTGGGTCAGTACAAGAACCTGGGCATCGTCAAGACGGTGGACGAAGTGACCGAGGACGATGTGAAGGCCGAGATCGAGCGCGCGCGCGACCGCGCCGCCCGCTGGGTGAGCGTCGAGCGCCCCGCCAAGCTGGATGACCAGGTAGACATCAACTACAAGGGCTTCCTGGGCGAAGAGCAGTTTGAAGGCGGCACCGCCGATAACTACGAGCTGGTGCTGGGCTCCGGCTCCTTCATCCCCGGCTTTGAAGATCAGCTCGTCGGCGCCGAAACCGGTGCGGACGTAGATGTGAACGTCACCTTCCCCGAGCAGTATCATGCCGAAAACCTGGCGGGCAAGGCCGTGGTGTTCCATGTGCATGTCAACGGCATCCGCGAAAAGGAAATGCCCGAGCTGGACGACGATTTCGTGAAGGAAGCGTCCGAGACCGCCAACACTGTTGAAGAATACAAGGCCGAGATCCGTGAGCGTCTGGAAAAGCAGGCCGACAACCGCGCCGAGGCCGCCTTCGAAAACGAAGTGATCGAAAAGGTTTCCGAGAACGCCAAGGTGGACATTCCGCAGGCGATGATCGAGGATCAGATCGACAACATGC
>CAKUOX010000022.1 GCA_934670175.1 uncultured Clostridia bacterium
ATTCTGCGGTGCGGCGCGGCGCAGCAGCGCCTTCACGCGGGCGATCAGCTCGCGCACGGAGAACGGCTTGGTGATGTAGTCATCCGCGCCAAGCTCGAGGCCCAGAATTTTGTCAACCTCGTCACCCTTGGCTGTGAGCATGATAATCGGGATGTCCGCGGTCGTCGGTGCGCTCTTCAGGCGGCGGCACACTTCCATGCCGTCGATGCCAGGGAGCATAATGTCGAGCAGAACCATCGCAGGACGCTCATGCGCACAAACCACCAGCGCATCTTCGCCTGTGGCGGCAGTGACAACACGGTATCCGGAAGCCTCAAGGTTAAACGAGAGCAACTCAAGAATATGAGCCTCGTCATCTACGGCCAGAATCAGTTCGTTTGCCATGTGCGTATCCTCTTTCTTTCATGTATATTGGCATTATCTGTTGGCGTTGTCGCCATCAGCAGTACCCGGTTCAAATTCGGAGAGCAGCTTGTTCAGCTCGTCGCGAAAGGTCTGAATATCGCGGAACTGGCGATACACCGACGCGAAGCGGACGTAGGCAACCTCATCGAGCTGCTTTAATCCATCCATCACGAGCTCCCCTATCATGATGCTGGTGATCTCAGCGTCGGATTGACGGTAGAGCTTCTGTTCGATCTCACGGGCAAGCTGATCTATCCTGCTCAGCGACACCGGCCGCTTTTCGCACGATTTTATGATGCCCGATTTCAGCTTGTTAATGTCGAACTGCTCGCGTGTCTGATCCTTTTTGACCACCATGAGCGGCACCAGGTCGATGCGTTCGTAGGTCGTGAACCTGCGGCCGCAGCTTTCACATTCCCGACGGCGGCGGATGCTCGTGCCATCCTCGCTCTGTCTGGAATCGATCACGCGGCTTTGCAGACAGTTGCAAAAAACACATCTCATTTGGCGCTCACCTCATACGTTAACCATTATACACAAAAAATAACGTTTCGTCCAGTCTTTTTTTGAAATTATGTGGAATTTCCTTCACGTTCCATTTCTGGATAGTCCTGTTCATGCACTTCTACCAGAATTACGTCATCTCCTATGCGCATAATCCGGCTCCAGGGCAGCATGCAGCCCTCCTTTTCCTGCTTGAGCAGGCTCAGCAGGTTGCCCGGCAGGGGCACCACGATCGCCTCTATGCGCGCCGTTTCCCCAAATACCAGATCGATCGGCTTGCCCAGACGTCTGCCGTCGCAGATGTTGACCACGTCCTTTTGCTTTAATTCGCTGAAAGTCAACTTGCAACACCCCCACTTCATTCTATGCAGATGCAGCATTTTTCTTGTGCGAAATGCAAAATCAGAAAAATGTTGCAGAATTCGACAAAACTTTCTTATAATTTTTGCGACAAAATCAATCGAACCGTCATCCTTTTCCGACCCGGGTCGAAATAGAGCATATTTCCGGAATCTTTGCGCCGAATCTGTCCGCGTTTGCGCGGAAGTTGCACCCAGGGGCTTGCAGGGCTTTTTGCGGGCGACAAAAGCGGCGGTCAAAATGCGGAAACACCCGCAATTGTCGAAATCCAGTTTTTTGTTTACGACAATTCTTTCTTGGAACTTGCCTGCATATCTCATATTATGTTCCTGGACAGAGAGAGGTGACGGGCGAAAATGAACAGCTTCAGACTCTCGCCGACCGGTCTGATCGCGGATGCCAGCCTGCTGCTGGCAGTACAGTTGGGCTTTGGCTGGCCGGATCTGCCGCGGCTGGCAGGCGGGTTTGCGCTGCTGGAGGGACTCACGTTCGTTTTCAGCGCGCTGTTCTTGGATGCACGTCTGCTTCGGGCGGCATGTCTGCTGGCCTGCTTCCCAACAGCCTTCGTGCTTCTTCGCCGCAAGAATGCGTCAAGAGTGCTGGAAGCAGGCGTTTCCATGGCTGCGATTTCAGCCGTCTGCGCCGGTTTCGCCATGCTTCTTGCGGATACCGTTATGCCGACCCTGCTGCCTGCACTTGGCGCGCTGGCAGGCGCCGCGCTCCTTCGCTGGCGGCGGTCGGCCAGCGTGCACTGGCAGATCGACGTCTGCGTGGAAAAACGCGGACTGATCGAACGCTTTCCCGCGCTTATCGATACCGGTAATCGCCTGCGCGAGCACCAGAGCGGCATGCCGGTGCTGATCGTCGAATCCCGCGCGATCCCCGCCCTCGCCCGTCTGGCGCGGCAGCTGCCGGAAAGCGAAACGCGCCGCCTGCCCTTCGGCGTGCTCGGCGGCGGCGGACAGATGCGCTGCTTCTTTCCGGACAGGGTGCGCGTGATGCTGCCGGACGGCCGCGAGCGCAGCGCGCCGCCGTGCTGGGTCGCCCCCTTTGACGGCGCGATCCCCGGGCGCACGCAGGCGCTGGCGCCGGCCGAATTTGCACAATACTGCCGCTATAAGGCAGTTGAATACAGAGAATAAGCCAAGGAGGTCGCTATAATATGTCGTTTTCAAGCGTTCGTCAATCCATTTACGGTCTGGTCGTTCAAATCCGAAGGGGCTCCGTATGCTACATCGGCGGAAGCGACCTTCTGCCTCCGCCGCTGACGCGGGAGGAGGAGGTGAGCCTTGTGCGCAAGGTGCATCAGGGCGACATGCAGGCGCGCAGCACCATGATTGAGCGAAACCTGCGCCTGGTGGTCTACATCGCCCGCAAGTTTGAAAACACCGGCATCAGCATTGAGGATCTGATCTCCATCGGCACCATCGGTCTGATCAAGGCGGTGAATTCCTTTGATCCGGACAAGAACATCAAGCTGGCCACCTACGCTTCCCGCTGTATCGAAAATGAGATCCTGATGGTGCTTCGAAAGAGCAGCCGGATGAAGCTGGAGGTCTCCTTCGACGAACCGCTCAATACCGACTGGGACGGCAATGAGCTGCTGCTTTCGGATGTGCTCGGCACAGAGCCGGATCTGGTTTCTCGGGATCTGGATAACGCCATTGAAAAGGAGATGCTGTACAGCGCCATCAAGAACCTGAGCCAGCGCGAGAAGAACATCGTAAATCTCCGCTACGGCCTCGGCCACGAAAAGGAGCATACCCAGAAGGAAGTCGCCGACATGATGGGCATTTCGCAGAGCTACATATCACGCCTCGAAAAGCGCATCATCGAGAAACTCAAGGATGAAATGAAGAAGATGGCGTAATGCCCAATTTGCCAGGCAGCCGTCCGTCCGTTTCCTCGCGAAGCAAACGGATAGGCGGCTGCCTTTTCATAGATGCGCATCCGATTCTTCATAAGATCATCGCAGCGCCGTCCGCGCCTGTTTACCGCCGCTGCTTCACAGCCTTATCAGCGCTGCGATCGCCCTGTCGCACTGTTCTTTTCGCATTTTGCAAGTTTTATGCTAAGATTTGTATTTTTGCCGCCCGTTTATATTGAATTTACATCCGACATATACAATGCGATATGCAGGCGTTTTCTGCCTGTTTTTACTTATTATATGGAAATGGATTATTGCCATGACAAAAGACATGCCGAAACGGCTTGCGCTCGGCGTCGATATCGGTTCCACCACGGCGAAGATATGCCTGATGGACGGCGAGCGCCTGCTCTATGAAAAATACGAAAGACACTTCTCGCAGGTGCGGCAAAAAACGCTCGAAATGCTTTCGGACGTGCGAGAGCTGCTCAGCAGGCGCGAATTCTTGTGCGCCATCAGCGGCTCCGCCGGACTTGGCATGGCGGAGGCCGCAGGCGTACCCTTTGTGCAGGAGGTATTCGCCACGGGCGAGGCCATGCGCAGGTATGCGCCGGAGGTCAACACTGTGATCGAGCTCGGCGGCGAGGACGCCAAGGTCATCTTTTTTGACCACGGGCTGGACGAGCGTATGAACGGCAGCTGCGCGGGCGGCACCGGCGCATTCATCGACCAGATGGCCGTGCTGCTGAACATGAGCGTGGCAGAAATGGACGCAGCGAGCCTCCAGCACACGCGCATCTACCCCATCGCCTCGCGCTGCGGCGTTTTCGCCAAGAGCGATATTCAGCCGCTGCTCAATCAGGGCGCGCGCAAGGAGGACGTGGCCGCCAGCATCTATCAGGCCGTGGTGAACCAGACCATCGCCGGTCTGGCGCAGGGGCGCAGGATCGAGGGGCGCGTCGCCTTTCTCGGCGGCCCGCTGTACTACTGCCGCGGCCTGCGCGAACGCTTCTGCGAAACGCTGAAGCTCGACGAAGCGCACGCACTGTTTCCCGAATACGGGCGCTTTGCCGTGGCGCGCGGCGCGTGCCTGTACGCGATGCAGTCCGGCGGCAGCTACACGCTTGAGACGCTCAATAAGGCCATTCTCAGCAGCATCGGGGATTCCTCCGGCGCGCATCGTCTGCCGCCGCTGTTTGAAAATGAGGCGGAATACAGAGCCTTTGCCGAGCGCCACGCGCGTTCCAGCGTGCCCGAGCGTGAAATCAGCGGCTATGCCGGGCGCACCTGGCTGGGCATAGACTGCGGCAGCACCACAACAAAGCTGGCGCTGATCTCCGAAGCCTGCGAGATCCTGTATTCGTTCTATGCGTCCAATCGCGGCAATCCTGTTGAGCTGGTGCGCGGCGAGCTCGAAAGGATATATGCGCTGTGCGGCGACCGCATACGCATATGCGGCTGCGCCGTCACGGGCTATGGCGAGGATCTGGTCAAAAACGCATTCGGCGCGGACGAGGGGCTGGTCGAAACCATCTCCCACTACACCGCCGCGCGCCATTTCCGTCCCGACGTGGATTTCATATTGGACATCGGCGGTCAGGACATCAAATGCTTCAAGATCCGAAACGGCGCGATCGATTCCATCATGCTCAACGAGGCCTGCTCCTCCGGCTGCGGCTCGTTTATCGAAACCTTCGCGCGCTCCATGGGGCGCGATGTAGCCGAATTCGCATCCTGCGGCCTGAAGGCTGCCGCGCCGGTGGATCTGGGCACGCGCTGCACGGTGTTCATGAATTCCTCGGTCAAGCAATCGCAGAAGGACGGCGCGACCATTGAGGACATCTCCGCCGGTCTTTCCGTAAGCGTGGTAAAAAACGCGCTGTACAAGGTCATTCGCGCCAATTCGCCGGATGAGCTTGGCAAGAGCATCGTGGTGCAGGGCGGCACGTTTCTGAACGACGCCGTGCTGCGCGCGTTTGAAAAGGAAGTAGGCGCCGAGGTCATCCGCCCGTCCATCGCGGGGCTGATGGGCGCTTACGGCGCGGCCATCCACGCCATGCGCTTTGAGCAGAGCGGCCTGATCTCGCCGGACGCGCTGAAGACCTTCAGCCATACCGCCCGAAGCGCCGTCTGCCAGGGCTGCGCCAACCACTGCCGCCTGACGGTGAACCTGTTTCCAGATGGGCGCAGGTTCATTTCCGGAAACCAATGCCAGAAGGGACTCGGCCTGAAGGATTCCGTCTCCACGCTGCCCGACCTTTATGAATTCAAGCGTGGACTGATCTCGTCGCTGAAGGGCAAGCCCGGCAAGCGCGGCAGGCTCGGACTGCCGCTGGCGTTGGGCATGTATGAGCTTGCGCCGCTGTGGCATGCGCTGTTTACGCAGCTCGGCTTCGAGGTGGTATTCAGCGGTTTTTCCACGCGCGAAACCTACGAGCGCGGTCAATTTTCCATACCGTCGGACACGGCCTGCTATCCCGCCAAGATCATGCACGGGCACATTGAAGAGCTGATCGACGCAGGCGTAGAGCGCATCTTCTACCCCTGCCTCAGCTACAACATCGACGAGCATGCCTCGGACAATCACTTCAACTGTCCGGTGGTCGCCTATTATGCCGAGGTGCTTGGCGGCAACATGAGCCGCCTGCGCGAGGTCAGCTTCTGGTATCCCTACCTCTCCGTCGAGAGCGAAAAGGCGCTGTGCTTTACGCTGGCGCGCGCGTTTGCTGAAAACGGTGTGGACGTTTCCCGCCATGAGCTCAAACGCGCGGTGGCCGCCGGCTTTGCGGCCTACAAAGCATGGATGAATTCGGTGCGCGCCGAAGGCGAACGCGCGCTCGAATACGCGAGGGCGAACCACCGCCGCGTCATGATACTGGCCGGACGCCCCTACCACGTCGACCCCGAAATCTGCCACGGCATCGACAAGCTGGCCGCAAGCCTGGGCTTCGTGGTTGTCAGCGAGGACAGCGTGTGCCAGCTTGAGCCGCGCCAGCAGGTGTGCGTGCTCAACCAGTGGACGTATCATTCGCGGCTCTACCGCGCGGCACGCTTTGCGGCGGAGCACGACGGCGTGGAGCTGGTGCAGCTGGTCTCCTTCGGCTGCGGCATTGATGCGATCACCACGGACGAGGTGCGCGCCATACTGGAATCCGGCGGCAAGCTCTACACCCAAATCAAGATCGATGAGATCACCAACCTGGGCGCGGTCAAAATACGGCTGAGAAGCCTGATCGGCGCGCTGGAGGAGCGTGAAGGCTGATATGAACTCAAATTACATTCCGTTTACTGAGGAAATGAAGCGGGAATACACGATACTGGTGCCCACCATGCTGCCAATGCACTTTAAAATGATCATCGGCGTGTTGAGCACCTACGGCTACAAAATGGAGCTGCTGGAGGATTCCGGCCCTGATGTGAGCGCCTGCGGCCTGAAATATGTACACAACGATACCTGCTATCCCGCCATACTGGTCATCGGCCAGTTCCTGCATGCGCTCCAGTCCGGCCGCTACGACCCGAACAAGGTAGCGCTGATCCTGTTTCAGACCGGCGGCGGCTGCCGCGCCTCCAATTACATACCTCTGCTGCGCAAGGCGCTGGAAAAGGCAGGTTATGGTCATGTGCCGGTCATTTCGTTCAGCCTTGCAGGGCTTGAAAAGCATCCCGGCTTCAAAATGACCGTCGGAAAGCTGCGCGCGATGAGCTGCGCCGTGCTCTATGGCGACCTGCTGATGCTGCTGGTCAACCAGCTGCGCCCGTATGAAACGCATACCGGCGCGGCGCAGGCGCTGGCCGAGGCCTGGACGCAGCGGCTCGGCCGCGAGCTGGGCGCAGGTTCGAAGATCGCGCTGACGCGGCTGAAGCGCAATTACCGCGCCATTCTCGCCGATTTTGGCAAGATCGAATGCGTACCGCGGGACACGGTGCGCGTGGGCGTAGTTGGCGAAATATTTGTGAAGTATTCGCCGCTGGGCAATAACAATCTGGAGGATTTTCTGGTTTCCGAGGGCGCAGAGGTCGAGGTGCCCGGCCTGCTGGACTTCTGCCTGTACTGCGTGTACAACAGCATCCAGGATCACAGGCTCTACCGCCGCAACAGCGCGCTTAAATACCTCGCCGCAAGGATCGCCTGGCGTTTCCTGCTGCGCTGCAAGCGGGATATGATCGCCTGTATCGAGGCCGACGGCCGCTTCCGCGCGCCCACGCCCTTTGAGGAAACGGTCACGCTGGCGCAGGGCTACCTGGGCATCGGCACCAAGATGGGCGAAGGCTGGCTGTTGACCAGCGAAATGCTGGAGCTGGCGCGCTCCGGCACCGAAAACATCGTATGTACGCAGCCGTTCGGCTGTCTGCCGAATCATATCTGCGGCAAGGGCATGATCAAGCCCATCAAGGATCGCAACCCGAACGTCAATATCGTCGCCATCGATTACGATGCCGGCGCAACGCGCGTCAATCAGGAAAACCGTCTGAAGCTGATGCTGGCAAACGCCCGCAGGCTGAAGCTGGAGCGCGGCGCATGATATGATTTCATCAGGGATCAACGGGGCAAAGGTTTCTGATCCACAGCCGGCTCTGAAGCGAATCGCCGAGGGCTCCGGCGCATTAAAGGCGGCCGTATCCAACAAGATTTGGATACGGCCGCCAGTCTGTCTAAAAAAACGGGCGAACTCGGGAAAATGGCTATGATGGGGAGAACTTGCTTCCCTATCTGTTAGCTTGTCAAAAAATCTTTTTGATAAGCTAAGGCGATTCCTGATCGTTCATATCCTCAATATCACGGGACTGCCCGCTGTGATCGCGCCATCCGCCGCGCCGCTCTCCACGCGCTCGGCGGCAATGCCGTATCTTTTGCCGATGCTCCAGGCATCATCGCCGGGTTCCGGCCAGGCAATCACATAGCCCGGCCGCTTCGGCTCGCATGCGCCGGCTTCAATGTCGCTTACCAGCTCAAAGCGCTGCTGCACGCGCGTCTCGCAATCCAGGCTCAGCATGATCTTGATCTCGAAGCGGTCGCCCATCAGCGCGTTGGCTTCGGCGGAAATAATCGACATGCGCACCTCCGAGCGCTCGCCGAGCTGCTGCGGCACCCGCGCTTCAAACGGAAGCCCCGCGCCGACCGACGCAGGTACACCGTTCTCGCCCGACAGGTACAGCACCGTGGTCTCAATAATGCCGCTGATGCGGCTGCCGCCCGCCTCGGCGTTGATCTCAGCGATATTCGGAATAGCGCGCACGGCAACCACGCCGCTCGCGGCGGGCGCACCCTCCGGAATCAGCGCTGCGCCGCGCACGGTCTCCACCGCTGCGGCCCGTTCAACGCCGGTGCATGCTTCGAGCGTCTGCATCTGCAGCGTCAGCCCCGTGCCATCTGTGGCATAAGCGTCCTCAAGCGCACGCACGCACTCGCGCAGGTTGGCGGCAATATCGAAGTGCACGTCCGCCTGAATCATCAGCTCGCCCTCACTGCTTTCATCGCTGCGCTCCAGCTGCGTGCGCACGGCGCGCAGCGTGGGTGTGACATGCGCGTCGCGGCTGAGCCATTCGGGCAGCTCGATCAGCTTATCGAATTCGATCGGATATTTTACCGCTACGGCAGGCTTACCCGCCACGCCGCTGGCGATCAGCGTTTCGACCGCCGCACGCCCCTTCACGCGCACGCCGCCCAGATCCGGCTCGCTGGAATCCAGCGCCACTGTGCCCCAATCCATCAGCGTTGCCCGCGCGTCGATCGCCTGCGGCACCTCTACCCGCGCCGTAAGCACCGCCGTTTCATTCGCTTCCGCCGCCAGCTTGACCAGACAAAGCTCCGCATACCGCGTTTCAAGCGCGGCTGTCTCCTCAATGCCGTCGATGACCTCCAGATTTTCCAGCTTCATTACCCACACATGAAAGCCCAGGCTCACCAGAAATACCATGTGGCCGTTCTCATACTTCGCTTCCACATTTTCCACCACGCTCTGCACCCGACACATCATGCCGCCCTGCGCGCCGGGAATCTCGGCCGCCTGAGAAATGCCCGCCTTCGCGTTTACCGCGCGCAGCGTGCTCTCGTCGCCCTGGCGGTAGACGGCCTGACAGCTCAGCGTACCGTCCAGCACCACGCGGTCGCTCTGCACATCCGTGCGCGCCACCACCGCGTTCGCGTCCCACAGCAATACGTCGATCGCCTCGCGCCCTGCGCCCGGCGTGAGCGCTTCGGCGCGGCTGAGCACCTGCAGATAGCGATATCCGATCTCGCGCTCCGTCTCAATTTCTTTCTTCATGATCTTCATGGGCACAACGTCTCCCCTCCAAACCTTCGCTATGCTCCAAGGATATGATTTCATCAGCCGTTTTATGGCACCTCGCATCAAGCTAATAAGAATTGTCGGCGTCTCCTTTTGAGAGCCGCCGAATGTACAAAGCTCCGGTTCCGCTAATTCTTGTTATCTAAGAAAAACCGACTAAATTCCATTTTTCAACAAAATAGAATTTAGTCGGTTTTAGGATATTATCTACTATTTCGCCTTCAGCCTGCGCGGCATGCGAACCCGCTGCGCTGCCAGCGACAGCAGTATCGCGATGCACCCCCAATTCAGGAACCTGCCCAGCAGGTGCAGCCGTGCGATCTCCGCAGTTTGTACCGTTACCGCGCCGGACGCTTCGCGCGCAAGGTTCCAGAATACCGCGCTGTACTTTGAAAGTTCAACCAGCGATTCCGGCACCCATTCCGTAAACGTGTAAACCGGATGGAGCGCAAATACCAGCAGCGCATACAGCATACCCAGCAGCGCTGCTGCGCCCAGCACGAGCCTCAGCACGCGCAGCAGCACCTGCCCGAGGACCTGGATCAGATAGCGTTTTTCGCACATCTCGCGTATTTCGGCGATCCTTTGCGCCACACGGCGGCGATATGCGCCGGACGCGCTGAAAAACAGCGCCATGCCTGCAAAAACGACCATCCAACGCGGCAGCATCGTCTGCGCCATCACCTCGCGGCGCACGCAATAGAAGCTGCCCTTGCCCCACGCTTCCTGCATCGCGCCCTTAAAGTTCATACCCAGATTTTTGCCGTTGGCAGGCAATGCGGTCATTTCCAGGCTTTCCAGCTGCATCCCCTGATCGGCAGCGGCCAGCAGTGGAATATAGACATAGTTCTCCGCCGCCTCGCCAAGCCCTGCGCGCCGCGCCGTAACGCCGACCACGCGGTATTCCACATCATCGATCTTAAAGCGGCTGCCGACGCAGCTTTCGCTCCCAAAGAGTGCAAACGCCGTATTCTGATCCAGCACCGCCACGCGCGCGCCCGCGCGCAGCTCGCTGTTGTCCATCCAGTGCCCCTGCAATATGCGCTGCGGATACGCCTCCAGCCAGCAGACGTCTACCGCATACAGGCCGATCCTGCCGTCAAAATCGCGCTCAGCTCGGATCTCAGCCTCCAGCGTGCGGCCGCTGCAGCTCACGACGCGCGCCTCATCGCCCAGCCTTTCCGCCACTGCATCGCGCTGCTGCACCAGCGCTTCAAGCCCCGTTTCCGCCGCCGCAGTGTCGCCGCCCTGCGCGTCTGTCGCCGCAGGTTTACGAACGTTCGGCGCGCCGATGGCGTATATCCACCTGTCCTGCGCGCAGAGCAGCGCCGCAAGCGCATAAGCGCTCAGCAGCGCGCCCAGAACCAGCGGCAGCCAGCGCATCCTGAATTTCTTTTTCATAGGCACCTCAATTCAGGTATTCCATGACCTTGGAATTCTCGCTCAGGCTGCGATCCTCCATGTATGCGACGTCCACATAGCTTACATCCTCCTGAATGGACGCCGTACCGTCGGCTTCGCCCAGCACATGCACCTCCAGCTTGCTGAGCGTCAGCTTTTCCTTGCCAAAGGCCGTGCTTTCGCGGTTCACGGTATACACATAGCGATTATCGCCGCTGCCGCGTACCGCTGAAGCGGGCAGCAGGCAGGTGCTGTCCGCCGCCTTGAAGGTGATACTGAAGGTCGTCGTGCCCTGCGTCATGGTGTAAAGGCCGCCCTGCGCCTGAATGATCTCGTCGGTCACAGCGATGTCCGCGTAGCGCTTGCCCGTTTCATCCACGCCAATATCGGTGATCTGCGACTGCAGATCGCCCATATCCAGTGTAGACATGGACAGCTTCATGCCAACGCTGACCTCCTGATTTTTGATCTGCGAAATATCTGCGCGCAGCACTGGCATGGCGTCCTGCGGGGTGATGGTATACAGCGCCGTGGAGCCATCGTAGGCAGCGCCGTTCTGCACGTTGACGGCGGCGATATAGCCGTCATGCGGCGCACAAATCGCCGCTGCCGCCTGGTTCTGCTCATCGAGCTCCACCAGCCTTGCGGAACAATCGTCCAATTTCTCCTGTGCCGCCTGCTTTTCGGAAATATAGCCCCAAACCGTATCGTCTATGCCCCTGCGCGCCTGCCTGTCAAAATCGGCCTGCGCTTCCTGCCTTGCCTCCGCCGCGGCCCGGTATGCGTCGATCTGCGCGCACAGCGCTTCGTCCGCGCCGTCCGGATAGCCCTCCTGCGCATAGCTGAGCCCCGCTTCCTTCAGCGCCACGTTCATTTCGATCTGCGCCTGCGATGCCGCGCGCACCGCCGCGCGCAGCGCCGCATAGCTGTCGGCATAGGCCTGTTCGGAGCGGTGCAGCTTGATCTGGCTGTTCTTGCGCTCCACCTCCATCAGCGTATCGAGCGCGGCGTCGCAATCTCTCTGCAGCTGCTCACGCGCCGCCTGATAGCCGGTAACGCCGGCCTCGATCAGCGTATCGCCCGCCTTTACGGCATAGCCTGGGCGCACGTTCACGCGCGTGATGCTGAGCGTCTGTCCCGCTGGCACGCTCGCACGGTACTCCTCGGTATCCGGAAAGGCCACCTGCGCCGTCAGCTCCACCTTCTGGGCGAGCTTACCGCGCGAGGCGCGCACGAGCTTCACCTTGGGCGTGGTAATATTCTCGATCGTGCCCGAAAAGAACATGCACAGGGCGACGCATATCGCCAGCCCGATCAGCCCGCGCAGCGCAATTTTTTTCATCTTCATGCAGCTTCAACCCCTACTTCAGCTCTGCCAGCTGTATGCCGGAGAGAATGTCATCCAGAAAATAGAAATACACAAACAGCGCCGGAAGCATATACACGGCCGCACCGGCAAATTCCACGCCGCTGCACGACTGCACCAGCTGGTTGAACATAACCGACAGCGGCTGCAAATCCACGCGCTGGCTGAGATAGGTCATGGGCTGTTCGACCAGATTCCAGCAGTCGGCAAACGACAGCGCGATGGCGGCGCCGATCGCAGGCCTGCACACCGGCAGCGCCAGATGGAAATAACAGCGAATCGTGCCCGCGCCGTCCATTTGCGCGGCCTCGAACATCTCGTCCGGCAGCCCCGCCATAAACTGATGCAGCAGGAATATGTAGAACGGTGCAAACCACATCGGCATAATCACCGCCCACACGGTATTGAGCATGCCGAGCCGCCTGAGCGTAAGCACATTGGGCACCATCGTGACCTGATACGGCAGCAGCATCAGCAGCAGGATCACTGCAAACACGATCTTCCTGCCGCGAAAGCGAAAGCGGCTGAGCGCATACGCGAGCAGCGGCACGAACACCGCCTGTCCCAGCAGGATCATTACCGTGTAAAACACGGACATTACGAACATCTGCAATACAGAGGTATCGCTTATCAGTATTTTTTCATACTGTCCCAGTGAAAATATCTGCGGCGCGAGGCGCAGGTCCATCCATTTTTCCGGATCCATCACGCCGCGCCCGTTCATCATGCTCTGTATCTCGGCTGGAGAAAAGAAGGAAAACAGCACTGTGACGATCACCGGCACCAGCACCACCACCGCCAGCAGCCACAGCAGAAAGCGCTGCAGCGCATGGGTGCGCCTGCGGAAAGTGCGATTATGCTTCATGGTAAGGCGCTCCCTCCTCAGTGCAGGCGCTTCTGCATCCGCTGCTGCATGAAAAACAGCAGCCCAAACAGCAGAAACACGATGGCGGCAAAGGTATAGGCCGCAGTCGTCACATTCTGATAATTCATCTTATTATACATGTTGTTCATGTAGTTCTGAAGTGTGTAGACGGCTTCAGACGGATACGCACCGCCGATAAAGTAGACCTCGCGGAATATCTTGAACGCGCTGATCCACTCCACGATGATGACCAGAAAGGCGCTGGGCATGATCAGCGGCAGCGTGATGGAAAAGCACTGGCGGAAAAAGCCTGCGCCCTCCAGCCGCGCATATTCGTACAGCGGCTCCGGCACCGTCTGCAATGCCGAAAGGAAAATGATGACCGCGAAGCCCAGGTTCTTCCATATGAACATCAATATAACCGGCATGCGCAGCGCGGCGCCGTCCAGCCAGTTCACGCGGCTGATCCCAAACACGGACAGGATCCGGTTCAGCGTACCGCCATAGTCGAATGCCAGCAGCCACACCAGCAGCATCGCCGAGGCGGGCATCAGGTATGGCAGCAGTATGCTGTTTCGCAGCAGCCTGCCGCCCGGGCGCAGCCGGTTGAGCTGCATCGCAATAATGAACGCCAGCAGCCACACGGCGGGCGCACAGATCAGCGACAGCTCCATCGTGTTCTTCAGGCCCAGCACGAACATCTCATTCTTCCATATATTGATATAGTTGGCCAGACCCACAAATTCATTTTTATAGCTGCCATCGGTCACGCTGTAATATATGCCGCCAAAGAAGGGCACGATGTAGAACAGCAGCAGCCCGATCAACGGCGGCAGCAGAAACAGATACAGCGATTTTTTGCGCGTAAACAACGAAAGCCAGCCTCCTGTGGCGTAATGATCCCGCCGCGCAAAGCCGCAGGTATCGCGGCCCCGCGCAGCGGTTTAAGCGTGCTTCATGCCCTATCTCATGTTAAAGCACGCCTGAATGCGAACAGATTGCGCGGTGCATCACATGAGAAGCGCATTATTTCAGTTGCCTTCCATGGCCATCATGCGCGCGGTGCGGTCGATCTCCTGAAGGAAGCTGTCTACGGACATTTGGCCATTGACCATCTGCTGCTTCATTTCGTAAATATTGTTTTCGTCGCCGGTGCCGTCAAGGTAATTATAGCGCGTCACATGCAGGCGGTCGGCGTGGTTTCGATACCATTCGATCTGCGCCGCGCTGATTTGCCAGCTGTTCTTTTCATAATCCGCCAAACCGTCCTCCATCGCCTTCTTGTTCTGCTCCAGCACGGGCTTATCCACCGGATCCGCCGTTTCCAGCTGCGCGGCGATCTCGGCGATGTACTTCTCGATTTCCTTCCTGCTGGCCTCATAGCCGCTGTATCGCACGGGCTCGTTCAGCGCATCGGAGAAATTATACAGCGCTTCGTTCGGCAGCTGCTTATAGATCTCCTCCATAAATGCCAGCGCAGCATCCATGTGCTCGGTAAAGGGATTGATAAACGCAACGGTCATCCGAGCCGGCACCGGCGCTTCCTCGCCCTTGACGACAGAGAGCAGCAGCGGCATGGTATCGCCGTACATATTGCCCAGCGTGCAGCTCGTATAGGTCTCCAGCAGCCATTTTTGATTGCTGCCGCTGTCCGTGCCGCCAATGGTCACCATTCCCGAGTAATACACGGTGCCTTCATCGGTGGTCTCCTGATCCGGCTGGAAGCCCAGCGCTTCGTAATCCAGCTGCAGCGCAGCCTCCAGCATGCTGCGCAGCTCCGGCGTATTGTAGCCTGTTTCCTGACCCTTGACGTCCAGATAGCTGGCATAGCTGCTGAATATGGCGTCCACCATCATCGAGCGCGCGTCCGACACGGTAATATCGCCGTTGAACACCTTTACGGAGCCGTCCTCCGGCAGCTTGCCTTCGAGGCTCTTGAGCAGCTCCAGGAATTCCGGCCAGTTATCCGGTATCTCATCCGCGCTCACGCCGATTTTTTCAAAGGCCTCGGCGTTGTAGCCGAGCGTATCACCATAAATGCCGATAGGAATGGCCACTATTTTGCCGTCCCTTTCCAGAGCCTCCCGAATGCCGGGATACATTTTCTCCACGGCATCGGTCAGCAGCTGGCTGTCGTTCAGCTCTGCAATGTAGCCGCGGTTAAAGAGGGAATCGTAGGCCTGCATGCTTACGCCCAGCGAATAGATATCCACGCTGGAATCGCGGTTCATCATGGCGTCGATAATCCCCTTGTCGTCCATGCCGCCATTGGAGATGACCACGCCGGTATCCGGATGCGTGTTGCCAAAGCTGTAATAGGCCGACACCACCGCGCCGATATAGTTGGCGTTCATCACGGTAATCGTCTCCGAGGGCAGCGCTTCCGGATCCGTATTGCGCACGCAGGTCACATCATAGGTAATGTAGACGTAGAAGTCGCCCGGCATCAGCAGGCCTGCGGCGTCGGTATAGTAGTTGGAGGAAAGCTGGCCTACCTGCTGCGCGTTGTCAAGGTCAAAATTCTCGGCAGCCATAATATAGCCATTCTTCAGGAAAAACAGGCGATCCGTTTCGGCGCTGTAAGCAATGCCGTAGATCTGCTCCTCCTGCTGCGCAGTGAGCGTCGTGACCGATTCGGACTCCGGATCATAGGCGCACAGTGTCATACCGCCGCCGTTGTAGTCGTAGGTCTCAACCAGCAGCTGCCCATCCTTATAGGGCGCGAACATATAGACGTTTTCAATGTCCACCGGACTGGTGGAGCCGTCCAGCTTCATGCTGTACAGCTTCTGATTTCCGTTGTCGTCCCATACGGTGCCGAAGAACGTATCCCCGACCATCGTGCAGCTGTTGAAGCTGGAAATATAGCTGCCGTAGCGATTCTCAACCTTCAGATCGCCGGCGTCGATGCCCGTCGCTTCGCCGAGCACGACCTTGCCGTCTTCAAGCGTCAGTTCGCGGATTTCGGCAGTCTGTTCGTAACCGTCGCTGCCGTCGGACGCCATACTGGTAACGCTCAGAATCGCGTACAGCTTCTCGCCGTCGGTCGCGATGTTCTGCACGTTGGAATACTGAGAATCAACCGCATGATAACGATCAATATCGTAGGGATAGGCCGTCACGTCGGCCTCACCCGGCTTCCATACATACAGCCCCTGATAGCCCTGCAGGTACAGCGTATCGCCCAGCACGCAGCCGCCGTAAATGGAATCGGCAGCCTGATCGTTAAGATCCATCGCCAGGTTCGCGTCTCCCTGCGCAGCCAGCGCGCACGGCAGCACCGCAGCCGCCAGCAGCAGGCAGAGAACCAGAATCAGCACTTTTTTCATATTCGTTTATTCTCCTTCCTTTTCTGAATCGGAATTTTCCGCATCCTTGAGATATACGATGGCAGGAAGCCCCAGACGCACGTTCTCATCGGCCTCGAAGGAAATATAGGCACTGTAATATTTCTGATTTCCTTCGCCGGAGCTGACATAGGAAATGCTCTCCACCGTGCCGGAATAACGCTTCAAAGCGTCCGGATCCAGGTCGAATTCAATTTCCACCGCGTCGCCGGGGTGGATGGAGGCGATGTCCAGCGCATCCACCTGCGCTTCAATCTGCAGCGAATCGAACGGGTATACGGTAATAAGGTTGGCGTCCTTGGTCACGGTCGCGCCGTTCTGCACGTCCACCGTCGCCACGATACCCGCCACATCGCAGACCACGTCGCTGTCGCCCGCATAAAGCCCGTCCAGCGTACCGTCCACGCATTCGAAAAGCAGCTGGCCGCGCTCCACCGTGTCGCCCGCGGCGACGTGCATCTTCAATATGCTGCCCGTACCTTCTACGGCAATGGCCGTGGCCTGGCCGACCACGCCGCGCCCGATGCGGCTGGAAGAGGCGTAATCCGCGCTGCGGAAAATGCCGACGGTCTCGCCGATATAGAAATCGCCGCCGGTCACCTCCAGCGTGTATTTGGTCACGCCCGCCTCGTCCGCGCTTTCCACGCCGGTCACGCGCGCGCTGCCGCGATGTGAGCCATCCTGCGTGCAGCACAGATAGACGCGCTCGCCAATGTGCACATACTTGGTCGTACTGCTGTTGTACGCCTTTTCCGTGGTCGCCGCCACGGTATAGCGGTCCACCGGCTCAATGTAGAGCACCGCGCCGTAGCGCTTGGTAATCCCCTCCGCGCCGTCGCCGGGCTGGGCGAATACGCTGCCGACCACGCCATCCTGCGGCGCATACACGCGGGTGGTGAGCATGGACGCCACCGTGTCCCCCACCTTCACCAGGTCGCCGGCGCGCAGCTTCACATCGCCCACGATGCCGCCAAACGGCGCGCGCACGGGCTTCGAGCCGGACGAAACGACGCTGCCGTCAAACGACAGCTCCGCCAGCGCAGAGCAGGACAACAGGCAAAGCGCCATCAGCGCCGCCAGGATTCGTTTTCCCTTCATAGATCATACCTCCGCATCCTTCGTTTCAGCAAGACCGGGGTAAGCGCCGTAGGGGTAGTCCGGCAGATCCGCAGGGCCATCCCACACGTCGCAGAGATACATTTCCGGTGTCTCCATTCGGTCGCGCATTTCAAAGCGCTCGCCGTTTACCGCGGCAAATACGGTGACCTCGCCCGGGTGCAGCGGATCGGCGGGCACGTCCGGCGCGATCGTCATCCGAATCTCATAGTCGAACGCCGCCGTGGACACGCCCTCCATTTTCATTTCCGCATAGCGCGTGCCGCCGGAAAAGCCTGCCGTGGGCAGGCTGACCATCGAATCGCCCGCACGCAGTGCCAGATAGTTTATGCCGCTGTTGTACAGCTTGCGCAGCACCGCGCCGTTGATCTGCCATGCATAGGCGCATGCGCTGCCATCGTGCATGGAGGTGTCCGCCGCAAGCACCAGCGTGTCCGGCGCCGCCTCCGTCTCAGTCGCCTCGGCGCGTGCCCAGCGCACCAGGCTGCCGGTAAACTGCGCCGGCACATCGTCCGCCGTCAGCGTCAGCTCCACCTCTTCGCCGTCAAAGGAAAGGCGCTGCATATCGCCCTCGGGCAAGAGCAGTTCGTAGGCGTTGTATACGGCGGTATCGCCGGTGCCGCTGGCATGCTCCGGTTTTTTCTTGTCATCGGAGCTGCCGCCGCCACCGCCGCCGCCATAGGACAGCTTGCTCAGTGTGATTTCCGACTCGTTGGCGCTGATATTGCCTGCCACATCGCGCAGCAATATCGTGCCCGCCGGAAACACCGTCTTTTTCGCCGCCGTGTATTCGTAAACGGATCGGTTCGCCGCGTCCATCCAGGTTTCGCCGCCGTCCAGCGAAAGCGCATCCAGCCCGCTGCCGGAATCGGACATCGAAATCGTCATGCTGTAATTCTTCGTCGTGCTCGGCTCGATCATCAGCTCCGGCGGCGTATAGTCAAGCCGCAGCGCATAGGTCTCGGAGCGGTCGGCCACATCGCCCATGCTGTCAAGAAGCGCGAAGCGCAGCGCATACACGCCCTCCTCCAGCGGAATATATTCGCCGTCGGACAGCACAATGAAGCGGTCGTTGAGCACCACCGCCACATAGCTGGACTGGCGGTCGCCCTCGGGAATGCCGCTGAGCACGAAGCGCGGCTGTACGCAGCTCCATGAATCGGCATGGTAATCCCGCGCGTCCACCGTGAGCTTCAGCGCGCCCGGCGTGGGCGCTGTGGTGGGCGTCGGCGTATCGCCATTTTGCGCCACCCATATGTATACATCGCCAATATCGTCCTGCGTAAACGCATCCATCTGCGCCTTTGTGATCTCATCCGCAATATCGCCGCTGCGCGCGCAAACGACGCGCCGATCGCCGCTGAAATCATCCGGATCCGGCGTCAGCGTGATCTCTGAAAGGTGCATCAGCGGAAAATCTCGCAGCACGACGGTCTCTCTGGTAGAAACCTCCACAGACAGCTTTCCGACCCTGCGCAGGATCTCCGTAAGGCTGCCGCGCTCCACGCGCGCGCCGCTTTCATCCAGCAGCCAGCAATCGCCGGACGGCGCGGGCGTAGCCGTGGGCGTCTCGGACGGCTCCACAGACGGTTCTGTGGACGGCGATACGGACGGCTCCACCGTCGGCGTGACCTCAGGTGTGACCGTCGGCGTGACCGTCGGTTCGGTGGTCGACGCGGCCGTTTCGTTCGCCGCGGGCTGGTTCTCGCTGCCCGCCTCCGCCCCGCTCACATCCGCCGGCTCGGCGTATGCCAAACCCGCGCACATGCACAGCAGCAACAGGATGCTGATTATCCTCTTCATGTCATTACCTTCCTTTTGAAAGCTCAAATGGACTTTCCATATATATATAGACTATGTTCAAGGGGCGTTGGTTCAATGGTTTACCAACATTTTACACCCGAAATTCCCATCATGCAAGAAAAAAAGCATCTCCGCATGATTGGCGGAAATGCTTTTCTGAAGTGCAGAGACTGCAAAACCAGCGTTTTGCAAACCGGCGATTGCCAATAGCAGGCTGCGCCCAGCGCGCCTGAAGCCTGCGCCTTCCATGGCAGCACTGCTCAAGACCCACAAAGCGAGCCTCGAACACATAACAGGACGCAGCGATGATTTTTGAGGAATCAGGGCTCAGCGCACCGGACACACGCCGGAGGCGCATTCCGCGTCGCCCACATCCAGCTGCGTTTCGCTCTGTTCATACTTGGACAGCAGCGATGGATTGAACGGCCGCATGGCCGCTTTGCGCCTGAGATATTCGGCCTCGTCGATCGCCTCGTAGGGCATCAGGTCGTAGAAGCTCTCGTCATAGCTCAGGAAGGACAGCGCCACAACATCGTCCCAGTTGTTCCAGACCCATTCCTCCACAGCATCCCACTCGCTGTCGCGCACATGCACGGTAATGGAGCAGTTGTGGTCGACGTAGTGCGCCATGAACATTTTGTAGTTTTCAAGCTGCTCGATGGCCGACACGTCCGCCTTCACGCGGCCGGCAGGCGCCTTGACCGGAAATTCTACCACCTTCGTGCGACAGGTCTCCGCGTCCTGGCCGACCTCCGGATATACCGGATAGCCCAGCTCCTCGCACACGCGGCAGAGCGGGTCGCTGGCCGAAATGCGCACGCGGCGGATGTAGTAGGGCGAATGCGAATAGTGGATGCCGCTGGACACGGTGGGCAGCAGTGACAGCGTGCCCTCGGGCTTGACGGTGGTCACCAGCAGCGGCGCGTTCAGGTTCAGCGAGACCGCCATGCGCTCCGCAGCCTCATGCGCGGCGGCGCGCAGCTTTTCCAGCAGCGCGATCTGTCCCTCGCGGTCGAGGCCGACGGCGTTCACCATATCCTGCCAGCCGGTCAGCGAGCAGCCGAGCAGCCGGTCGCGCTGCTGCACCAGATTCCAGCGGTGCATTTCCAGCTCGCGGCAGGTCATGCGCAGGCCGGCGCGAGCGCTCATGCGCTGCGCGTCCAGCAGTCCCTCCTCGTCCAAGGCGCCATCATGGACAAACGCCATCACATTCACGGTCGTCAGGTTGCACAGGCCGTGGCTATCCAGCAGAATCTCGCCGCAGGGATTGCAGCCGCAGAAATTCGGCCTGCGCTTCAGCCCCGCTTCCTCGTTGATCCAGCCCGGCTCGCCAGAATAGCGCATCTGCTGCAGGTGCCAATGCAGCTGCTCGCGCGTGGGCTTGCGGCGGTAGAAAATGGAATTGTTGCTCATCTGCCGGTGGGCGATGTTCCTGTCGATCTCCCAGCGCCCGTCGATCTGGCGATAGAGCTTGCTCTTGGCCTGAATGCACTCCGTATCGTCCTGATCTATCAGGCCAATCTCCGAGGTGCGGCGCACGCCGCCGGAAACTACGTTTTCGCCGATGATATTGGCGATGTCCAGCAGGTCGATCGGGCGCAGCTGAATGCGCGCGCTTCCCTCGCGCAGCCCCGCCGTAGCGATCACGCGGTGGATCTTATCCAGCATCGTCAGCATGGATTCATAACCGCTGGCGGTGCCGCCGAACACCTTCAGGCGCTCGCCGCGCGGGCGGATGGAATCGTATTCCACCATGATCTTGCGGATCTTGGTGTATTCCAGGTTGGTGAGCACATCGAAATAATGCTCGATGGCCTGCGCCCAGCCTTCCTTGGAATCGCCGATGGACAGCATCGCCGTATCGCCGGAGAATGAAAGGTTGGTATACTCGTTGCGCTCCTTCACCGGACGCGCGGAATACGCCTTGTGGATGATCTCAAGGTTCGTGCGCACCTGCGGCAGCTTTGCCGCGTCGCTCTTGAGCACGCGAACGCCCACGCCGCTGCCCACCATCAGCAGATAGAACAAATCATGGTAGGCGTGGTAATCGTCGATGACCTCAAAGGCGCAGTTGTAATTCGCCATCGGATAGGCGGAGGACACGGGCGTCGCGCCCACCCACAGCGTCCTTCCGGAGAGGAACTGGCGGAGGTTGAAGATATTGTCGTAAAGGCGCTCGGCCTCCTCGCGCGTAGTCGGCGCGAGCGAACAGTTATATTCCACCGCGCGGCGCACCGTTTCCCACCAGAACTCGCGGCGATTGAGCTGCGGCATGAAGCGCGAATAGGTGCGGCTGTACACAAAGGAGCCCAGCTGCGCCATAGGCGTGGCCGAATGCTTGTATTTGGAAAGGAACTCACGGCTGAGCAGGCCTTCCTTCCAGTCCTCGCGGCCGCGCGTCTTTTCCTTATCCATGCGGTAGACGATATAGGCCTTGGCCGTCTTGAAGCGTCCCTCTTCAAAGAGCGCCTCCTCCACCGCGTCCTGAATGGTCTCGATGTCCACCGTTTTTTCGCCGCGCGCAAGGAGCATGCCCTCCACGCGGCCCACCACGCGCTGCGTGGCCTCATCGTCGTGCTCGCCCGCCGCGGCCGCTGCCAGCGTGATGGCGCGGGCAATGAATTCCCGATCGTAATCTACGATATTTCCGTTTCTCTTTCTAACCTGCATCTTATGCCTCCAAGCCGCAACATATAGTATTTAATATTGCGGAATAATACAATATATGTCAAATATCATTATAAACCTGCGCCGTGTGAAATTCAATGCTCCGCGCGTTACGTTTGCTGAAACAGCTGACGGAATTCGCGGCCTGATTTTCTACACATATTTTCCCAAGACATATATAAACAGCTCCGGAACGCATTAAGCATTCCGGAGCCGCAGGATGTCGAAATTTACTTGATCAGCGTGAAGTTTCTGAACACCACGGAGAGCGTATTGGCGACGGTGGACATGGTCTTGATGAAGATGTCCAGCGCAACGCCGACAACGTCCTTGCGGGTATCGCCGACGGTATCGCCGGTGACGGCCGCGTGATGCGCCGCAGAGCCCTTGCCATGGCCTTCGAGCGCGCCGCTCTCGATGTACTTCTTGGCGTTGTCGAACGCGCCGCCGGAGTTGCCCATGAACAGCGCGCGCGGAATGGCGACGATCGTCGCGCCGATCAGCAGACCGCCGACGAACTCCACGCCGAACACGAAGCCGCCCACGATCGGGATCAGCAGTGCCATAACGGAGGGCAGCAGCATCGTCTTGAGCGCCTGACGGGCAGCCATTTCGATGCACTTGTTGTAGTCGGGCTTGACCTTACCCTCCAGCACGCCGGGTATGGACAGCTGGCGGTCGCCCTCGTCCGCCATCAGGCGGGCAGATTCGATGGTGTTATCGGTCAGCAATGCAGAGAAGTACTCGATCAATGCGCCGCCGATGATGCCGCCGGCCACGACGACGTAGCTCGCCATGTTCAGCACGGGCGTAACGGATTCAGCGTAAGAACCGACATAGGCCACGATCAGAGAAACCGTCGCGAATGCGGCGGAGCCGATCGCAAAGCCCTTGCCGATGGCCGCCGTGGTATTGCCAACGGAGTCCAGCTTGTCGGTGATCGTGCGGACATTGTGCGGCAGGTGGCAGGATTCCGCCAGACCGCCCGCATTGTCGGCGATGGGGCCGAAGGCGTCAATGGAAACGGTGGCGCCCACGAAGGCCAGCATGCCCAGCGAGGACAGCGCGATGCCGTAGGTGCCGCAGATCTTGCCGGAGATGAACAGCGCCACGCCGATCACCAGAATCGGCAGCAGGCAGGAACGGGAACCGATGGCGTCGCCCTTGGTGATGACGAACGCTTCACCCTCGGTAGCGATCTCCGCCAGCTTGCGGGTGGGCTTGTAATCGGTAGAGGTATAGTACTCGGTAATGGAGCCGATGGCCACGCCGCTGGCGATGCCGAGCACGGCAGCGATCCACGGGCTGAGCCAGCCGCACTTGAAGTCGGCGTAGAGCGGCACATTCTTGAACACGATCAGCGCCGCGAAGAAGCCGATCACAACGGTAAGACCCGCGGAGATCCACGTTGCCAGATTCAGCTCATGGGAGGGGTTATCGCTCATCTTGCGGAACTGCGCATAGGCCAGACCCAGCAGACAGCCCAGCAGGCCGCCGCCTGCCAGCACGATCGGGAAGATCGTGGTAGCCGTAAAGGTCGCCTCGGTCACGGCACCTGCGCCATTGCGGAACAGCGTAACGGCAATGGCTACGGAAGCGGACATGGTGGCCACGAAGCTCTCCAGCAGGTCGGAGCAGTTGCCGGCGATGTCGTTTACGTTGTCGCCGATGAAGTCCGCCACTACGTTGGGCACGCGGCTGTCATCCTCGGGCATATCGTGGCGCAGCTTGGCCAGAATGTCGGAGGAAATGTCTGCCGCCTTGGTGTAGTTGCCGCCGGCCACGCGGTTGAACATGGCAACCAGCGAGCAGCCCAGCGAATAGCAGGAAATGCGCATAATGGAGGGATTGCACTGCAGGTTGGCGATCAGGCCGCTGCCCGTGGCGTTCGGATCCACGCCGCGCCAGATGATCAGCACCAGTACCAGACCCAGCATGCCGAACGCCTGAACGCTCAGGCCGCTGATGCTGCCGCCGCACAGCGCAACCTTCACGGTTTCGCCGATAGAGAGGGATTCGCGCGCCTTGTTGGCGGTGCGCACGTTGGCATAGGTCGCGCTGCGCATGCCCAGCACGCAGACGATGCTGCTCATGCAGGCGCCCATCAGGAAGGTGATGCCGCTGCTGCGCTCAACAAAGAGCGTAAAGATCAGGGCAATGACGACGACGACGATAGAGATCGTTTTGTATTCCGTTTTCAGAAAGGTAGAAGCGCCGCTGCGGATGATCTCCGCCATTTCGACCATTTCGGCCGTGCCTTCGCCCATTTTGCGAATACGGAAAAAGTTATAAAAAATGTAGGCAACCGTCAGGATTATCACCGCGAGCACAAGCAGCCACGCCATGATACCCCCTCCTTTGTGTAAAATTTTCGGGCAACCTAAAAAAGCCCAATCGCTTTTGAGTATAAACGCTTATGCCGCTAATTTTCCGGAAATGATTCCGTATTTCTGTAAATTACCTGTATATTCAAAATCGCAGTTGTCGGAAGTAAGAAAAACTGTGCTATAATACAGAGCGTTATAATATACATATAATATAACAAGATTTAAGGGGTGAGCTCCGTTGAAGCGTGTGCTGCAAAATACGCTGATCTCTGTGCTGATTCTCGGCTGCGCGATAGGTCTGTCCCTGCTGTTTTTCAGTACGACGCAGGATAATAATCCCTTTACCACGCCGCTGTTCATATTGGCAGTGGCGCTGATCGCCCGCTTCACCAACGGCTATGCCTATGGCATTATCGCCTCGGTGCTGAGCGTGCTGTGCGTAAATTACGTATTCACCTATCCGTTCTTCGAATTCAACATGACCCTATCCGGCTACCCGCTGACCATCGCCTCCATGCTGATCGTATCCGTCATCATCAGCGCGCTGACCACGCAGACCAAGCGTCAGGAGAAGCTGAGATACGATATAGAGGCCGAAAAAATGCGCGCGAACCTGCTCAGATCCGTTTCTCACGATCTGCGCACGCCGCTGGCCAGCATTATGGGCGCAAGCTCTGCCATGCTGGAAAACGCCGATCTTTCCGAAGCGGATCGCGTCTCGCTGCTCAGCGAGATCAGCAAGGACGCGCAGTGGCTGATCCGCATCACGGAAAACATCCTCTCCATCACCCGCTGCAGCGGCGATAATGTGACGCTGCGCAAGGAGGAAGAGGTGCTGGAGGAGATCGTCGGCAGCGCCATCGTGAAGTTTAAGGAGAACCATCCGGAAATGAGCATTCGCGTATCCAGGCCGGAGGAAATCCTGCTGGTGCCGATGGACGCGATGCTGATCGAGCAGGTCATCATCAACCTGTTCGAAAACGTCACCGCGCACGCCTCCGGCGCAGACCGCATCTGCGTCGCCTTCCGGCGTTCGGGTGGAAATGCGCTTATTTCCGTGCAGGACAACGGCCGGGGCTTTAGCGCACAGTCGCTCCCCCACCTGTTTGACGGCACGCTGCTGCACGGCGATAAAAACGGAAACGAACACAGAAATATGGGCATCGGTCTGAGCGTATGCAGATCCATACTGCTGGCGCACGGCGGAGACATCAGCGCCCGCAATACCGCCGAGGGCGCATGCGTGGATTTCTGGCTGCCCTGTGAGGAGAATGAAGAAAATGAGTTCTGACCTGCTTTGCAAACTGCTGATCGTCGAGGACGACGAAGGAATCGTAAAATTTCTCAAAACGGCGCTGGCCGCGAACGGCTACGATGTGATCACCTGCGACAGCGGCAAGGCCGCGCTGGAAATGATCACCTCGCACTGCCCGGACTGCATCCTGCTGGATCTCGGTCTGCCGGATATGGACGGCAACTCGATCATCAAAAGCGTTCGCGAATGGACGCGCACGCCCATTATCGTAATCTCTGCGCGTACCACCGAGCAGGACAAGGCGCAGGCGCTGGATCTCGGCGCGGACGACTACCTGATAAAGCCGTTTGGCACCATCGAGCTGATGGCGCGCATCCGCACCGCAATACGCCACACGCGCACCACCACCGAGAGCGACAGCATCGCCCTCAGCGGCGCCTATAAGGTGGGCGATCTGGTGGTCGATTATCGCAAGCTGCGCGTATTCCGCGGCGGCGAGGATATGAACCTGACGCCCAACGAATTCAAGATCGTTGCGCTGCTGGCCAAGTACGCCGGGCGCGTGATCACCTACAAAACCATACTTCGCGAGCTGTGGGGGCCGTTTGCCAGCCGCGACAACAAGATCCTGCGCGTGCACATGGCCAACATTCGCCGCAAGATCGAGCCCAACCCCGATACGCCCATCTACATTTTCACCGAGGTTGGCGTCGGCTACCGCATGGCCGAGGACGAATAGAACCTACAAAACTGAAACGAGCTCCGTCAGCTGGCGCAGCGCCTGTATTTCATAATCGGGCGCTGCGCCGATTGTATCGCGCTTATTCGCCGGATTGAACCAGACGGTGCGGATCCCCGCGCTGTGCCCGCCGAGCATGTCGCTGGTCAGGCTGTCGCCCACCATCAGGCTCTCTGCGCGCCTGAAATTCCGGATCTGCGAAAAGCAATGGTCGAAAAAGGCCTTCTGCGGCTTGTCGTAGCCGATTTCCTCAGAAATGAATATCCCGCTGAAATACCTGCCGATATTCGCGCCTGCGATCCGGCTGTACTGGATCTTCGCCGTGCCGTTGGACACGATGTAAAGATCGAATTTGCCATAAAGCGCCTCGAGCAGCGCCGGCGCGCCGGGCACGAACGGGTGCTCCAGCGCCAGGTATTCTTCATAGCGCGCATTCACTTCCTCCGCGCGCCCGGGCAGCCCGAGCTCCGCAAACAGCGCCCGAAAGCGCCCAAGCAGCACCTCCGGGCGGCTGATCTCGCCGCGTTCAAGCCTGCGCCAGCAGTTGGCGTTGATCTCGCTGTAACGGCGCATTACCGCTTCATCCGTTGAAATGCCAAACTCCGCAAAGGCGCGCGTGAGCGCCGCGTGCTCCGCCGCGCCAAAATCCAGCAGCGTATCGTCCAGATCGAGCAGTATGTTTTTAATCACAGAATTCTTCTCTCCTTTTACTATCTTCTGTATTTCTTTTTATTGTACTATTCGGAAAACAGCCGGTTGCGGATCTCCTGACCCGTGGGCGTGGCTGCCAGTCCGCCGAGCGCCGTTTCGCGCAGCGCGCAGGGCAGGCTCTCGCCCACCTCACGCATGGCGGAGATCACCTCGTCCACAGGAATCACGCTGCGAATGCCCGCAAGCGCCATATCTGCCGCCGCAATGGCGATCATCACGCCGCCTGCATTGCGCTTGATGCACGGTACCTCCACCAGACCGGCCACCGGATCACACACCAGCCCCAGCAGGTTCTTCAGCGCCATTGCCACCGCGTTTTCCAGCATACCCGCATCGCCGCCCGCCATTTGTACCAGCGCTGCCGCCGCCATGGCCGCCGCGCTGCCGCATTCTGCCTGACAGCCGCCCGCAGCGCCGCTGATGCTCGCCTGATTGGCAATCACCATGCCCACGCCGCCCGCCGCGATCAGCGCCATACACGCATTTTCGCGGTCGACGCCCCTGTTTTCCATCATCGAGATCACCGCGCCGGGCAGTATGCCGCAGCTTCCCGCCGTGGGGCTTGCAACGATGCGCCCCATCGCTGCGTTGCATTCGGCGGTTGCCAGCGCAATCTCCATGGCGCGCGCACAGAAGGCGCCGCCAAGCGCGCCGCGGGCGTACGCGCGCATGCGCGCACCGTCACCGCCGGTGAGTCCGCTGTTGGAGCGCAGTTCCTTATCCAGTCCGCGATCGGCAGCGCGCTCCATCACCGCAAGGCTTTCGTCCATTTCACGCAGAATATCCGTCCGGCTGCGCTCCATCTGCGCCGCCTGATCCTGCAGCACGATCTCCCCAAAGCTCGATCCCTGCCGCCTTGCCTGTGCGGCGATCTCGGCGACCGACATATAATCCAGCATGGCGCTCCTCCTCATTCATTGGCGTGCAGATATACCACATGGCTCACGTTCGGCAGTGCGCGCAGCTTTTTAAGCAGCTCGCGTCCCACGCTGCCGTCCACCTCGATGGTCATCACCGCCTGATTGCCCTTCACCGGCCGCGACAGTCTGAAATTGCCGATGTTCACACCGTCGGCCGCGAGTGCCTGCGTCACGGCGGCAATCACGCCGCAGGTATCCTGGTGCGGAATGATCAGCGTATTATACTGGCCGGTAAACGCGCTTTCCATGCCGTTGAGCCGCGTAATGAGCACATTGCCGCCGCCAACGGACGCGCCCTCGATCTCCGCCGTGGTGCCGTCCGCCGCCCACAAGCGCACCACCGCCGTATTCGGGTGCCGCTTGGGCAGGCTGACGCGCCTGAATGTCAGCGCAAGCCCCTGCTCGCGCGCGATCTCCAGGCTGCGCGGCAGCCGCTCGTCATCCGGCTTCATGCCGAGTATGCCCGCCGCCAGCGCACGATCTGTACCGTGCCCCAGGTAAGTCTCGGCAAAGCTGCCTGCAAGCCCGATCTCCGCCCGCACCGGCGGCCGTGCCAGTATTTTCCGCGCAATATAGCCAATGCGCGCGGCGCCCGCCGTGTGGCTGCTGCTGGGGCCGATCATCACCGGCCCGATAATATCAAAGAGATTCATATGCGTTCTCCACTCCCCGCACGCGCCCAGCGCTCTATTCCGGAATGCGTCCGTTATCGCTCGTTCTCACGCTGCGCCATCAACCGCTGCATGCGCAAGCTCGGATCCGCATCCGCGCGCAGCGCGTCCAGCCTGCCGCCAAGCCCGCGCCGCAAAAAGCGCTCCGCCGCGCCGTTCCGGCTAAGCTCGCTCAAGAAAACCACTTTTATATGCGTATTCACGAACGCGGCCTCGGCAAAATCCAGTCCGCGCGTCAGCGCCTGAACGAGCGCGCTCCGATCCGCCTCGACCGACTGCGCATTCACCTGCGCCTGTGCCGCCAACGCTGCGTCCACGTCGGCGCTTCCGCCTGCCGCCGCGATCGCCTGACGAATCAGCTCAAACAGCGTGCGCTCGTCGGCCTCATCCTGCGGCGAAACTGCGCCCACCTCGCGCCGAACCTCCAACGCGCGTTCCATGCGCTGAAGATGGGCGCGGCATACGTCCAACCGCGTTCCGGATGTATCCAGCGCCACGCCGCTCACGAAGCTCTGCAAACGGTCGGCAAGCACCCTGCGCCGCTCAAAATCCGCGGCACGTCCGCGCATATCGTCGGCCAGCAGCATCGCGGCAAACAGCATTTCATCAAATGCCGCCCCCGCCAGAAGCTGCGTCTGCGCCCCGTCAAAGCCGACGTCGAGCAGCCTGTCCAGCTGAAGCCGGCCGGATACGCCGCGGCCGAGCGCCTCGTAGAGTGCAAAGCCGTCCGCGATGCCGCCGCATTGCAGGTACTGCCGGTAGAGCGCGCTGTCGGGCACTTCGCCCATGGCCTCCAGCGCGTCCAGCATGGCCGAAAGATCCGTCCAGCTGCGCGGCGTAACGGCGCTGTCGCCGTCTGCCGCGTACAGCTCCTGCGGCCGCAAGCGCAGATAGCCGCGGATCGAAGCGCGCACGCGGCGCTCAGCCGCATAGTCCAGCCACGCCTCCAGATCCGGTTCGATTTCGATCACGCGCAGCCGATCCAATGTCACCGGATCAAACGCATGCGCGGAGCGATTGTACCTCTCCGGATTTCCCGCGCATACGATCGTCCATCCCTCAGGTACGGCAAATTCGCCGAAGCGCTTGTGCTGCAGCAGCTCCAGCAATGCGGGCGTCAATGTTTCGGAAACGCAGTTGATCTCATCCAGAAACAGTATGCCCCGCTTCTGCCCCGCCTCTGCGCGCCGGTAAACGCCCAGCAGTATTTCAGACATCGTGTATTCCGTTACCGCGAATTCGCGCCCGCCGAAGCTGTGCCGCACGATCTGCGGTAAGCCGAGCGCGCTCTGGCGGGTGTGATGCGTCATGGTATAGCTTGCGAGGCCCACGCCCAGCCGCTCGGCGACCTGCCGCACCGCCGCCGTTTTGCCCACGCCGGGCGGCCCCACCAGATATACGGGGCGCTGGGCTTCTATTGGGATCAGCGGCAGACCCCGCGCATCCCGCAGCGCGTAAGCGCGTACAGCGGTTTCAAGCTGTCGAACCGCCTGACTGATGTTCATTCCATTCCCTCCGGATTCAGTATTCATCTGGGTCGCCGTGACGCGGAACCGGCATATCGATCACCAGCCGCCGCACCCATGCAGGCGTGTCTATCGCATCGAAGCGATGCTTCAAAAACACGAACGTCACCTCATAATCGGGCGCCTGCGCCGGATAGATGCCGCGCCCATCTGAAAAGTAAAGCACGCCCTTCAGGCCGCGCAGTCTGCCCTGCGCCCGCAGTTCGTCGATATGCTGCAGCGCCGGACGAAAATCCGTACCGCCGCCGCCAATGACCTCCAGCCTTTCGATATAGCGTTCAAATGAACGCATATCGCAAATCAGATCGTCGCGCTGCACCTCCGCGTCGCATTGAATAATGCGCAGATTAAAGCGCCTGAAAAACAGCCCCGTCTCTGCCAGCAGGCCGCGCACCAGCTCCAGAAAGCGCCGCGTCAGTCTGCGCGCGCAGGAGCCGGACGTATCGATCACGATCACCAGCGCGTCGATGCGCCGCTCCTCGCGATACTCCAGCGGCTCAATCAGCGGCATATTGCCGTAATGCGTCATGCCGTAAGCATACCAGGCATACTGGAAGCTGTCCGGATCGTCGCGCGGATTCTCGCGCAATACGGAATAGCGCCTCAGGTAATCCGCCAGCGCCCGTGCATCCGCGCTGTCCACGCGCATCGTTCGGCGCAGTCCAGCCGCTTGCGTACCATAGCCCGCGCCGCCGCCGGCGCCGCGACGAAGCCGCGCGGCCAAGCCGCCCCAGCCGTCGCCATCGCCGCCGATATGTACCTGCGCCATCGGCGCGCGCGGCCAGAGCGCGTGAGTGTCGATGGATACGCACGCGCGGATCGCTTCGCGGTTATCGCGCGCGAAGGCGTCGCTCTCCAGCAGCCCCGCAATCGTTTCGAGCGATCCATCGCAGCCGAGACGGCGCGTGAGCTCGCGCATCGGCCAGCCCTTCGCATCCATCGCCTCGGGTGCGAGCTCCGCCGCCAGCACTGCTGCCTGCACGTCGCACGCCAACGCCATGGCCGCCGCGCCATCACGCTGGTACACATGCCCCAGCAGGCAATGCGCCAGCGCGTGCAGCAGCGCTCGATCCAGCAGAACAGGCGCGCGAAAAAACGCCTCGCGCGCCCAGTCGGGATCAAATATGAATTTCTCGCCATCCGTCGCGAAGGTTTTTATGCCGCCGTCACAGCACAGCTCGGGCTTTAGCCGCTCCAGCGCAGGCGCAAGATAGGGATGCTGCCAGCAAATGCGATCGCGCGACAGCGCCGCCAGTTCAAGCGCATCCACGTCCGCCATGCCAAGCTCGCCCCCTTCGAGTCGCGTTTAAATGCCGATTCATTTTAGCACATATTTTCAGATATGGCAATGCAATGAAGTATCCACAGTGGAGCTTCATCTTTATTTTGAAAAAAATTGAACTATTTCCGAGTTCATCCGTCTAAGAAGCATAAGGTCAGAGTGTGCGAAATCTGTAGATCGCACACTCTTAAAGATGGGAGGAAATCATATGAAGAAATTATGCCTGCTATTGGTCCTGATTCTCGCCCTCATCTGCGTGCCCGCCTTTGCCGCCAGTACGGACGGTCAGGGCGACATGGTTGCGCGCAACGGCGAGCTGTCCGCCTTTGTGGATGGCAACGGCTACATCTACGTCTCCGGCGTAAGCACGCCGGTGAACGCCACCAAGGCCGCAGGGATCGTCTCCATCGACGCTTACCGCATTCTGTTCTTCGCGGATGGCGATGCGGGACAGCGCAACCTGATGAGCCTGAACCTGAACGGCTTTGCCGAGACCACCGTAACAAACGACGCCTACGCTGCCTGCCTGTATCAGGACACGGTGTATTACATTTCGCGTGCGGACCGCACGAAGCTGTGCGCCTACAGCCTGGATGGCGGCAGCACGACCACTGCCTTCACGGCCAGCGAGGCGCTTGAGCGCGTGTATGTCGGCAGCAACGGCGTCATCTGCACGGTGCAGGACGGCGCAGGCGCGTACATACAGGATGCGGTGCGCGGCGGCTTTGTGCCCTACGGCGGCGATATTGCCCAGCGCATCGACGCCTATGACGCGTTCGAGGTCTACCTGACCGACGCCAACAGCCTGTATATGCAGAAATACAGCGCCCTCACGCCCACGCTGGTGGATTCCAGCGTGCAGGACTGGGCGGTCATCGACAACACCATTTATTACCTTACCGGCAGCTCTGCGGCGCTGACGCTCAAGAGCTTCGATACGGACAATGTGCTCTGGAAGACCATCTCCCAGCCCACAAACGTATATCCTCAGTTGACTGCCAGCAATGACAAGCTCTTCATGCTCGGGCAGAACAACCAGGTCTACACCGTAGACACCTCCTCCGGCAATCTGAGCGGCTTTGCATCGCTGCCGTCGCTCCAGAGCTATGCCGTAGGCAGCGGTCAGCAGCTGGACAGCTACCGTATCGAAGCCGTCAGCGGCCAGCTGAATATCTACGGCGTGCTGAGCGATACCAATGCGCTGCCTACCTTCACGTTCGTTGATTCCACCTCGCAGTATGTGGCGGACAGCTCGTCTCGCCTGGTGCTGTTGAGCGCCTACAAGATCCAGGATGAAGAGACGGTTTCCGACCTGCTCCAGCCTGCGGCGCAGTATTCCACGCTGCGGCGCGGCAGCCGCGGCGATGCGGTTTCCGCCATTCAGGAGCCGCTGCATGACTTGGGCTATTACGACTACTATATCGACGGCATCTTCGGCTGGCGCACCGAGCGCGCCGTAGAGCTGGCGCAGGCCGAGCTTGGCTATGCCGTGACCGGCGCTGCAAACGAGGCGCTTCAGCGCGATATTCTCTCCGGCAAGCTGCCCGCCTACGACCCCTATCGCGGGCTTTCGATGGGCGACCGCGGCCTGCGCGTGACTGAAATGCAGCAGCGGCTGCGCGACCTGGGCTATCTGGCCGATGACGCGGACGGCATCTTCGGCGTGCGCACTGAAGCCGCCGTGGAGCTGTTCCAGTCTGAAAACAACCTCAGCCAGACCGGCGTGGCCGATTCCAAAACGCTGCGCAAGCTCTATTCCGATTCCGCTTCCAGCTGCTCCAGCTACATTGACCTGAGAAGGGGCGATTCCGGCTATCGCGTGCGCGAGCTGAACAAGCGCCTGAAGCAGCTGTACTACCTCGAGGGTGAGGTCGGCAGCAGCTACAACAGCAGAACCGTTGAGGCGCTGCGCCGCTTCCAGGAGGAAATGGGTCTCAAGCAGACCGGTATTGCGACCGCCGCCGTGCAGAAGAAGCTGTTTGCACGCAGCGCGCCGGAATACAGCGGCTACATCACGCTGCGCCGCGGCGACGATAACGACCGCGTTGCCGAGATGCAGGAACGCCTCGAAGCGCTCGGTTATCCCATTGAGCGCACGGACGGCTATTTCGACCGCCAGACCAAGGAAATGGTGCGCTACTTCCAGTACCTGGCCGGTATGAAGCAGACGGGCGAGGCTGACCCCGACACGCTCGAATATCTGTTCAGCTCCAAGGCTCCCAAGTATTATGTGCCCGAAGAGATCGGCGATCCTGAGATCGTGCTGAGCGCCTACACGCGCTTCAAGGATGGCCTGTATGAGATCAGCGACAGCGACGCCGTAGATGGCTGCATCAATGTCTCCTGGTTCGCCAGCGGCCCCGTTGAAAGCTACGACATCCGCATCACCGACGACGAAGGCGCGGTATACGCCGACAGCAAGAATACGCAGATGACCGCTATCTCCGTGCCGCTGCTGAAGCTGGACGCCGACCGCCGCTATACCATCGCCGTGACCGCGCATTCCAAGGACAGCAAGCTGATCGGCGATACCTACACCGACGTTGACTTCGTGCGCCGCGCCAGCGTTGAACCCGATCCGGACGAGGTCGGCAAGATCAACAGCCTGATCGTCACGCCCACCGGCAGCGACATTGAGCGCGTGGACGGCGTATACGCCATTGCAGGCGACCCGCTGACCTTCAGCTGGAGCGCGGATGGCAGCGTGCAGGGCTACAAGTACACTGTGACCGACGATAACGACAATACTGTGCTTACCAATGACGCCATTGACGGCACCGCGACCCTCAGCCTGCCGCTTTCCAGCCTCGACGCTGAAAAGGTATACACGCTGACCGTGAGCGCCGTACCGGTAAACGGCACGCTGGATCATCCGAACACCGTAACCGAGAGCATCCAGTTCCGCGTAAAGCCTGCGGCCCTGCCGACCGAGACGCCTACTGAGGCTCCGACCGAAGCGCCCACTGAGGCTCCGACCGAAGCACCCACCGAAGCGCCGACTGAGGCGCCGACCGAAGCGCCGACTGAGGCGCCGACCGAAGCGCCGACCGAAGCGCCGACTGAAGCGCCGACCGAAGCGCCGACGCCCACGCCGGTTCCGCTGACGCTGGAAGCACCCGTGCTGAACATCGACCCCATCAGCGCATCCGAAGAACGCGACGGCATCGAAACCTTTATCCTTGAAAACAGCGCCGTCACCCTCAGCTGGCATTCCGACAACGCCGAGGGCTACAACGTGAAGATCACCGATGAGGACGGCAACGTAAAGGTCGATCAGAACCTAACCAACGAAAGCGCCAGCCTGCCCGAGGGTGCGCTGACGCCGGGCGTGACCTATGAGCTCACGGTAACGGCCTTTGCCGCCGACAGCCAGAACACGCCTGCCGCTTCCTGCTACTTCGAGCTGCCCGCTGCATCTGTCACCGAAGCGCCCGCAGAGGAAACGCTGCCGACCGAAGCGCCTCAGATCGAAGAGGAGCCCTATGTAGAAGAGCCTCAGGTAGAGGAGGAACCCTATGTGGAGGAACCTCAGGTCGAGGAAGAACCCAATGTTGAGGAGCCTCAGGTAGAAGAAACGCCTTCTGTCGATGAGGAACCCGCTGCGAGTGTGTCCGCGAATTTCTGGGACAACACCATCGACACGTCCTCCGACGCCAGCATCATCGCAGCGTTCCAGCAGCGATTGATCGACTGGGGCTGGCTCAACGCCGGCGACTGCACCAGCGGTACGCTGGATGACGCGACCATCAAGGCCGTCATCAGCTTCCAGAGCTATCTGAACGAAAATGGCGCAGCAGTTGAGATTGTCGACGAAAGCGACCCGCAGATCGAGGTAGATACGCTGAAGTATCTGTCCGACAGCGCGACACCCCTCTACTTCCCCGGCTAATGCAGAAATTGTCGGCGGCTCTTACAAAGAGTCGCCGACCTGCAAGGCCTCGGTACATTTTTGTTAATCCTTGTCCTTTAAGCGAGATGGGCTGCGGTTTAAATAAACCGCAGCCCATCTCGCCATCGAAGAACCTGGGAGAGCTCGAGAGGGTCAAAAC
>CAKUOX010000023.1 GCA_934670175.1 uncultured Clostridia bacterium
CACCTTTAGCTCAGTTGGTAGAGCACCTGACTCTTAATCAGGGTGTCCAGGGTTCGAGCCCCTGAAGGTGTACCAGACCATTCAAGATATATTATCTTGAATGGTTTTTTCTATGACAGTACACAATATTTGTTATATCAAATGTATTTGTTGTTATTTTCGCGGAAAAGTGATTGATTCAGGCGCGCAATGTGTTATAATTATAGTGGTAAAAGGCTGTGTATCAGTCTATATTGATTTTTATGGGAGGTTTCAGCTATGTTGAACAAAGCAGTGCGCATGCACGGCGCCAACGATCTTCGTCTGGATACTTTCGAAATGCCCGCCATTAAGGACGACGAGATTCTGGTAAAGATCATTTCGGACTCCATCTGCATGTCCAGCTACAAGGCGACCATCCAGGGCTCCAATCATAAGCGCGTTCCCGATGATATTGCGGAGCATCCGGCGATCATCGGTCATGAATTCTGCGGCGTTATTGAAGAAGTCGGCGCGAAGTGGGCCGATAAGTATAAGAAGGGCGAGAAATTCACCATTCAGCCCGCCATCGATTATCGCGGCACGATGATGACGCCCGGCTATGCCTTCGAATTCTGCGGCGGCGATTCTCAGTATGCCATCCTGATGAACGAGGTCATGGAGCATAACTGCCTGCTGGAGTACAAGGCAGATGCGTATTTCTATGGCTCTCTGTCCGAGCCGCTGAGCTGCATCGTAGGCACTTATCACGCCATGTATCACACCAAGCCCGGCAGCTATGTCCATGAGATGGGCATCAAAGAGGGCGGCAACATGGCCATTCTGGCCGGTGCGGGCCCGATGGGTCTGGGCGCAATCGATTACGCCATTCACTGTGACCGCAAGCCCGGCCTGCTGGTCGTGACCGACATCGACCAGGCGCGTCTGGATCGCGCGGCTTCCATCTACACCGTGGAAGACGCCGCTGCGCACGGCGTGAAGCTGGTCTATGCCAACACCCGTGAGAACGCGGTCGAGACGCTGATGGGTCTTACCGATGGCAAGGGCTACAACGACGTTCTGGTGTTCGCGCCCGTTCCTGCGGTTATCGAGCAGGGCGACGCGATCCTGGCGTTTGACGGCTGCCTGAACTTCTTCGCAGGCCCGACCAATCCGAAGCTCTCCGCCATGTTCAATTTCTACGAGGTGCACTATGGCGCGCATCACATCGTCGGCACCTCCGGCGGCAACACCTCCGATATGATCGAGTCTCTGGAAATGATCGCGGCGGGCAAGCTGCATCCCGAAGGAATGATTACTCACGTTGGCGGTCTGGATGCAGTGGTCGAGACTACGATGAACCTGCCCAAGATCCCCGGCGGCAAGAAGCTGATCTACCCCCACATCTCCATGGAGCTGACGGCGATCGACGATTTTGCCAAGAAGGGCGAGACCGATCCCATGTTCAAGGAGCTGGCCGAGATCTGCGCACGCCACAACATGCTCTGGAGCCTCGAGGCCGAGGAGTATCTGCTGGCGCATGCCAAGACCATCTGAGACAGGCGTTGTCCTTAGATGAAGAATTGTCGGCGTCTCCTTACGGGAGCCGCCGAATGCGCAAAACTCTGGTTTTGCTAATTCTTATCCTTGAAGAATTGTCGGCGTTTCCTTGCAGGAGCCGCTGAATGCGCAAAATTCTGGTTTTGCTAATTCCCGTTTTTAAAATGAACCGGCGATCCCATTTGGGAATCGCCGGTTCGCGCTTTCAGGAAGGTTGAAGCGGAGGCATCTGCAAAATCAATTCAGCGACATGCGCGTCTGCCGTTGGCTTTTGCAGCATATCAGCCAGGAAAAGTGAGCTTGCCAGTCAGAACCCAGCCTGAAAATCTGTGAGATTCTGGACAGCGCATCAAAAACGTGTTTTGACGCGCAGACAGGGACTACTGGATATTCAATTCCCTGAGTGTGTCCAGCGCCTGCTGGGTCGCTGCCTTTGCCTGTTCACGTTCGCGCTGCGCCTTGGCGAGCTGCGTATCTGCGGCGCGCGCTGCCAGCACGTCGGCCTCGGTGATCTCCATAAGCTGCTCGCGCGTTACATTTTCGAGTGCAGCGAGCCGGTTGGCTTGCTCGGTGAGCAGCTTTTCAAAAATGTTGCGCACGCCGCGCGCATTGCCGAAGGCGATGGACGTGGTGTTCGAATCCTCAATATAGGCGCGCGCGGCGCTTCTGGCTGCGTCTGTCAGCTTATACTGGCCCTTTTTCAGCTGAAGATCGAGGATACGCAGCATTTCATCGGTGGAATAATCGTCAAAGTGCAGGTAGCGGTTAAAGCGCGATTCCAGCCCGGGGTTAGAATGGATGAATTTGTCCATGAGCGCGTCGTAACCAGCCACGATGACGACCAGATCGTCGCGATGATCCTCCATCAGCTTCAGCAGCGTATTGATGGCTTCCTGGCCGAAATCATTCTCCGTGCCGGAAACCAGGCTGTATGCCTCGTCGATGAACAGCACGCCGCCGATGGCGCTCTCGACCACCTTGGCGGTCTTTGCTGCCGTCTGGCCGACGTAACCGGCCACCAGTCCCGTGCGATCCACCTCCACGAGCTGGCCTTTGGACAGCACACCCAGACTGCGGTAGATGCGCGCCATCAGGCGGGCGATGGTAGTTTTGCCCGTGCCGGGGTTTCCGGAAAATACCATGTGCAGCGACATATCCACGGCCTTCAGGTCGTTCTGGCTGCGCAGCTTGTGCACCGTGACCATGTTGATCAGGTTATTGACTTCACGCTTCACGCCATCCAACCCGATCAGTTCGTTCAGCTCGCGCTTGAGATCCTCAATCTTTTCGACTGGCGCCTCTTCCGCCTTGGCGGGCGCTGCTGGCTCGGGCGCGGCCGCGCGAGTGGGCGCGGGGGCGACAGGTGTGCGCTTGGGCATGTTGTCCTGTGTTTTTTGAGCTGGCGCGCCCCAGAAATCGTCCGCCACGCGCTTCAGATTATTACCGATCAGCGTCTCAATGACATCCATCTGCGTGCGGATGATTTCATCACGCTTATCTGCCATACAATTTCAACTCCTTTGAGATGTGCTGTTTCAGCAACATGGCCGGACGCACGATGCGCGTCCGGCCGCGATTTTATGAAGACTTTATTGGCGTCTGACGGTGCTTATTCGCCCTTGCATATCTTCTGATAGAGCGCGATATACATCTTCGCAGAGCGATCCCAGCCATATTGACCTTCCATGGCGCGCGTGGCCAGCCGGTCGAAGGTGATGCGATTCTCGCGGTACATCTTCACCGCGCCTTCAATGACATGCAGCATATCGTGTGCGTTGTAGTTCAGGAAGGTAAAGCCGTTGCCATCGCCGGTAAACTCATTGTAGGAAAGCACCGTATCGCGCAGGCCGCCCGTTTCGCGGGTGATGGGCAGCGTGCCATAGCGCAGCGAGATCAGCTGAGACAGGCCGCAGGGTTCGAACATGGACGGCATCAGGAACAGATCGCACGCGGCATAGACCTTGTGCGCAAGCGCGTTGTTCATCTGGAAACGCGCGGCAGTCTGTCCGGCATACTTCCACTGCGCCCAGCTGAACAGATCCACATACTTGCTTTCGCCCATGCCCAGCACCACCAGCTGCGCGCCGGTATCCATAATGGAATTGAACACGCATTCCACCAGGTCGAGCCCCTTCTGACCGGACAGGCGGCTAACCATGCCGATCATCGGGATGTCCGGATCCTGGGTAAGGTTGAGCTCCTGCTGGAGTGCCAGCTTGTTTTTCACTTTGCGGTCAAAATGCGCCGCATCATATTTTTTGGCGATATGGGGATCGTTTGCCGGATCGTATTCCACAGTGTCGATGCCGTTCAGTATGCCGCACAGGTTCGCCGAGCGCGCGCGCAGCAGGCCGTCGAGGCGCTCACCGTAATAGGCGGTCTGGATCTCCTGCGCATAAGTGGGACTGACGGTCGTTACCTCGTCGGCATACACAATGCCGCCCTTCATAAAGGAGCACATGCCGTAGAATTCGAGGCTGTCGCTGGTGTAGGCCAGATCGCCGAGCCCGAGCATTTCTTCCACAAAGTCGATGGGGAAGATGCCCTGGAACTTGAGATTATGAATGGTATAGATGGTTTTGATGCTCCTGTACAGATCCAGATTGGAATACTGGATCTTCAGCATCGCCGGTATCAGACCCGTCTGCCAGTCGTTGCAGTGAATGACGTCGGGTACATAATCCAGCAGCGGCAGCGCGCCCAGCACCGCGCGACAGAAGAAGGCGTAACGCTCGCCCTCGTCTGTGCCGGAGCCGTAGACATAATCGCGGCCGAAATACTGCTCGTTATCTACGAAGTAGAAGGTCACGCCCTCATATTCCAGCTGATGCACGCCTGCATACTGGCGGCGCCAGCCGAGATTGACGTAGAAATTGAACAGGTAGCGCATCTGCTCGCGCCACTTTTTATCGATCATCTTATATAGCGGCAGTATCACGCGCACATCCGCACCGGTTTTGATCAATTCCTTGGGAAGCGCGCCGACCACGTCCGCCAGACCGCCCGTTTTGATAAACGGTACGCATTCGGATGAGGCAAAAAGTATCTTCATATTTGTCGACCTCCGAGAATACTAGCTGCAATGCAGCTTACAGCGTTACACTCTTGCCAATGACGATGGGGTATTGCCGCTGCCCGATCAAGCGGCCATGCGCGCGCACGGTCACGACCTTATCCAGGATCACGTTTTCCATCTCGACTTCCTCTTCAATATAGCAGTCCTGCATGATGATGCAGTCCTTCAGATGCGCGCCGCGCCCCACATGTACGCCGCGGAACAGCACGCAATTTTCGACCGAGCCTTCGATGACGCAGCCGTCCGCCACGAGCGAATTTTTCACCTCGGCGCTGCTGCGGTAGATGGCGGAAACCTCGTCGCGCGTCTTGGTATACACCGGGTGCGTGTCAAACAGCTCGCGGCGCACGTCGTAGTTCAGCAGATCCATGTTGAATTTGAAGAACCCCTTGATCGTTTCAATGCGGCGATAGTAGCCCTTGAATTCGTAGCCCATGATCTTCAGCGCGCCGGAATTGATATAGGGGCGAATGACCTCGGAATCGAGATCCTTCGCGCCGCGCGCGGAGGCCTGGTCGATCAGGTGGATCAGCAGCGTGCGCTTTATCATGAACACGTTCATGCTCAGGTTCGGGTAATTTGCTGCGTTGGGGTTGACCTCGATGTCCTCCACCAGATTGCCTTCGCCGATCTTCAGGTAGCTGTGGTTATTGGCGGAGGAGCTGGAGAATTCCAGATGCTCGGGCTTGACCTTGATATACATCATGGTAATGTCCGCACCACTGGAGAGGTGCTGCGCGACCATATCCTCAAACGATGCGTTGCAGATGTAATCGCTGGAGGACAGAATGACGTACGGCTGGGTGGAACGGCGCAGATAGTCGAAATTGGCGCGCAGCGCTTCCACAAGTCCGGAATACTCGCCGCCGTTTTCGCGGGTAAGGAAGGGCGGCAGGATGAACAGGCCGTTGTTGCGCGTGTGCAGATCCCATTCCTTACCGGAACCCAGATGATCCATCAGCGAATGATAGTTTTTCTGTGCAATCACGCCGACGTTGCGCACGCCGGAATTGACCAGATTGGAGAGTACGAAATCGATGATGCGATACCGGCCCGCCACGGGGAGCGCCGCCACTGCGCGGTTTGTCGTCAGCTCACGAAGATTCAGGTTGTCCTTCGAGGTGTAGATCACGCCCATTACGTCGTTCATTATTTCGCCTCCCTTTCAGCGATGATGCTTTCGTCGATCTGTTCGCCCGCATGCACGGTATAGCCGCAGGGCAGCACGGTATCCTGGCCGACCAGCGCGATGGCGCCCTCGGCCTCGCCGACCCGGCAGCCGTCCTGAATAACGCAGTTTTCAGATACGATGGCGCGGCGAATAACGGCGCCCGCCCTGACCTGGGTGCCGGGCATGATCACGCTGTCCTCGATCAGCGCGCCCTTTTCGACCGTAACGCCCGCAAACAGCACGCTGCCGTGTACCTCGCCGTAGACCTCACAGCCTTCGGCGATCATGCAGCGCTCCGCCACGGCGTCCTCGCCGATGTAATGCGGATACATGACCGGACTGCGGGCATAAATGCTCCAGCGCTTGTCGGTCAGATCAAACTCCGGCGGTACCTTCAGTAGATCCATATTCGCTTCCCAAAGGCTCTCGATGGTGCCGACGTCCTTCCAGTAATCGGTGAAGCGATAGGCAAACATCGCGCAGCCGTCGTTTAGCATCTTCGGAATGATGTTCTTGCCGAAGTCGTTTTTGGAATTGGGGTCCTTTTCATCTGCCAGCAGATACGCTTTCAGGATCTTCCAGGTGAAGATATACACGCCCATCGAAGCCAGATTGCTCTTGGGATGCTTCGGCTTTTCCTCAAATTCGATAATGCGATCCTCCGCATCGATGTTCATGATGCCAAAGGACGGCGCGACCTCCATCGGCACGGGGCGAACGGCGATGGTCACATCCGCGTTGGAACGAATGTGCGCATCCAGCATGCTGTTGTAATCCATCTTATAGATATGGTCGCCCGAGAGGATCAGCACATATTCCGGATCGTATTGCTCGATAAAGCTGATGTTCTGATAGATGGCGTTCGCGGTGCCGCGATACCATTCGCCGCTCTTGGCCTTCATGTAGGGCGGCAGCACGAATACGCCGCCGTTGGAGAGATCGAGATCCCACGGCGCGCCGGAACCGATGTAGCGGTTCAACTCCAGCGGCTGATATTGCGTCAGCACGCCGACAGTGTCGATATGGGAATTGGCACAGTTGGACAGCGGAAAGTCAATGATCCTGAATTTGCCGCCGAACGGTACCGCCGGCTTTGCCATAACCTTGGTTAACAACCCGAGACGGCTTCCCTGGCCGCCCGCCAGCAACATGGCGATACATTTTTTCTTGCTCACAATATCCCTGCCTTTATATCAAATTTGTGCTTTAACATTCAAAAGCTCAGCTCAAGTTTATTATACAATAAGTTTCGGCAAATTACCAGATGTAAACATAAAATTCAGCAATTAGCGCTTATTTTCGCTGCAAATTCTGTATGTTTCGCGAACGACCATGTATTCCTCATTTGCGGGAATGACATAGACGGCAATCTGGGAATCGGCCGCGGAGACCAGGCGCTCGCCCGTGCCGCAGGTATTGGAAGCCTCGTCCTCAATAACGCCCATGTGCGCCATCGACTGCATGACCATGTGCCGAAGCCGCGCGCTGTTTTCGCCGATGCCGCCGGTAAAGGCCAGCGCGTCCAGCCCGCCGAGCTCCATGGCATAGGCGCCGATGTAGCGGATGATGTGCGTGTGCAGCACCTTCAGCGCCAGCAGCGCACGTTCGCTGCCCTCGGCGATGGCCTGCTCGATGTCGCGCATGTCGCCGCTGGTGCCGGAAATGCCCTTCAGGCCGCCGCTTTTGCCCAGCCCCGCATAGATCTCCTCGATCGAAAGCCCCTTTTCCAGCAGGTAGGGCACGATATAGGGATCCACATCGCCGGTGCGGCTCGCGTGGGGAATGCCCATCTGCAGAGAGAAGCCGAAGCTGTTGTCCATGCTCCTGCCGTCCAGTATGGCGCAAAGCGATGCGCTGCCGCCCAGATGACAGGAAACCACGCGGCGATGTGCCTTGAGCCGCTCGGCGACATAGCCGTGTGAAGCGCCATGGTAGCCCATGCGCATGATGCCGTAGCGCTGCGTCCATTCATAGGGGATGGGGAATACGCGGCGCTCCATCGGAATGCTCTGGTGGAATGCCGTTTCAAATACGCCGACCTGCGGAATATCCGGCAGCAGGCGGCTGAATACGCGGATCGCATCCAGATACGGCCCATTGTGCGCGGGCGCGACGGAATAATAGGCGCGCATGCCCTCCAGCACCTCTTCCGTCAGGAAGTGCACGCCGTAATGATCCTTGGAGAGCACGGTTTTGTAGCCGATGGCGTCCAACTGTGCAAGGCTGTCCAGCGCACGGCAGTCGGAGACCGTCAGCGCATCCAGAAACAGGCGGATGCCGGATTCGTAGTCGGGTATGGAAAGATTTTCCCGGGAAAAGCCGCCTGCCGGACTCTTATAGGAAAAGATGCCGCGCTCCGAGCCGACGCGCTCGACGCGCCCCTCGGCCAGAATTGCAAATTCGGGCATTTGCCAGAGCTTGAATTTCAGGGAAGTGCTGCCGGCGTTGCAGATCAGGATCATCATGCGTTTTATTCCTCCAAATTTTGCTGCTATATATGTAATCATCTTATCTGTACAGGCAGGATTTGTCAACGGTTAATCAGATATTTGACATTGTATCGGGCTTGTGCTATGATAAATATATGAAAAATGCAGATGAAATGATGACAGGTCTCGTATTTGATATTGAGGAATTTGCGGTATTTGACGGGCCGGGCATACGCTGTGCCGTTTTTTTGAAGGGCTGCCCGCTGCGCTGCATGTGGTGTCACAATCCTGAAGGGCTTGAACCGCATCCGCAGCGCGTAGTGACGCATTCGCTATGCATACACTGCGGCGCATGCAGGCAGGTTTGCCAGAGTCCGGAGCACTGCGTGGGCTGCGGGCGCTGTGTGGATGTGTGTCCGCGCGGCTGCATCCGCATTGCGGGAACGCGCATGACGGCGGGCGAGGTCGCTGCGCGCATACGGCGTCAGGCGCCGCTTTTGAAAATGAACGACGGTGGCGTGACCTTTTCCGGCGGCGAGGTGCTCATGCAGGCGGATTTTGTGCGCGCCGTGCGCTCTCTGGTGCCCGAAGTACACGCGCTGATCGAGACCAGCGGCTACTCCGGCTCTGAGACCTTCCGCCGGCTCGCCGAGGCGATGGATATGGTGATCATGGATGTAAAGATCGTCGATCCTGCGCTGCACAAAAGGTATACCGGCGTGGACAACGCGCCGATACTTAAAAACCTGGAACAGCTCAAGCAGATGGGAAAGCCGTTTCGCATTCGCGTGCCGCTGATCCCGACGGTAAACGATACGCCGGAAAACATGGAGGCGACCGCTCGACTCCTTGAGGGCGCGCAAACGCTTGAAAAAGTGGAGCTGATGCGCTATAATAAGGCTGCGGGCGCGAAATACAGCGGCGTCGGGCTGACCTACAGCGTGGATTTTCCCGAACAGCAGGATCCGCAGATCTGCCGCGAGCCGTTTGAAAAGCGCGGGATTCGCGTGGAAATACTTTAAATATACGCATTAAAACCCGAATTTTGTTTCCAAAGCAGCATTTGGGTTTAAATATACGCGGCATGGAAAACGTTATCCATAGCCGCAAACACTTGAACGACGAACATGGAGGCAGGAAAGCTATGAGCAAGATCAAGGCATTTCGTCGCGAGCTGAGCCGCGAACGCTGGGATGCGATCAGCGCGCAGATCCAGAACCCGGAGCTTACGCTGTCGGCGCGCGCAGCGCTGCGGCTGAAGCTGTTTTTGGAAGAGGAGCAGATCATCAGAAATCCGGGGGAGCATATTCCAGCATGGCGTACCATCGTCAAGTTTCCGGATATCTATGCCGAGGGCGAGCGCGAAAAGCGCACGGCTGGGCATTATATTCACGAACAGGGGCGCGTCTGTAATATTTCCAGCGACTGGGAGGGCGTTCTGAAGAGCGGCCTGCTTGCGCGCCGCGAAAAGGCCACGGAGGACATGCGCGTTACCGTCGACGCCGTGATCGCCTACGCCGATCGCTACGAGATTCCCGAGCTTTCTCAGGCCATCCGCTACGGCGCGAAGGATTATCTTTCTGCTATGCAGATGTTCAGAATATTGCATTTTGCGCTCTGGGCATCCAATGTATATCACAACACGGTCGGGCGCTACGACCAGTATATGTATCCCTATTATAAGGCGGATATCGACGCTGGCCGTCTTACGCCTGAGCAGGCGCTTGAGCTTACGGAGGAATTCTTCCTGTCCTTCAACCGTGACAGCGACCTGTACATTGGCATGCAGCAGGGCGACAACGGCCAAAGCCTGATGCTCGGCGGCTGCAAGGCCGACGGCAGCTGCGCGGTGAACGAGCTGACCTATATCTGCCTGAACGCCAGCCTGCACAATCGCTGCATCGATCCGAAGATCAACCTCCGCGTGGACAAAAACACGCCCATTGAGCTGTATGAGCTCTGCACACACCTGACCAAGCAGGGGTTGGGCTTCCCGCAGTACGCCAACGACGATGTGGTCATTCCTGCGCTGATCAGGATGGGCTACGATGAGGCCGACGCGCGCAACTACACAGTGGCGGCCTGCTGGGAGTTCATCATTCCCGGCGTCGCAATGGACATTCCCAACATCGGCGCGGTATCGCATGCCGAGCTGGTGCGCAATGTGATCCTGAGCGAATTGAAGCGCTGCAGCAGCTTTGAGGAGCTGCTCGAGGCCGTCCGCGTGGCTGAGATCGCGGAGGCGGATCGCATGCAGCCACAGTTTGCGCCGCTGTATCTTGAGCCTGCGCCTTATCAGTCCGTGCTGATGAGTGACTATACCCACGATATTTCCGAGGGCGCGAAGTACAACAACTACGGCATCCATGGCACCGGCTTCGCTACGGCTGTAGATCAGCTTGCAGCGGTCGAAAAGTTTGTGTTCGGTGATGGCAGCGTCGGTAAGGACGAGCTGCTTCATGCCATGGAAAATGATTTTGAAGGCAATACCGCCCTCAAGCACAAGCTGCGTGAAAAGGCGCCGAAGCTGGGACGCGATGAAATCTGCAACGAGCTTCTGGACAAAATGATCCACTTCTTCCATGACGCATGGCAGGGAAGAAGGAACGAGCGCGGCGGCATTTTCCGTACCGGTACCGGTTCGGCCATGTATTATCTCTGGCATGCGCGCAACCTTGGCGCGACTGCGGATGGACGTGCGGCAGGGGAAATGCTGGCGGCAAACTTCTCGCCGTCGCTGCTGCTGACGGATGCGGGCCCGCTGTCTGTGCTTCAGGCAATGGCGCGTCCGACCCTCGGCCTGGTGTGTAACGGCGGGCCGATGACGCTCGAGCTGCACGACACGGTGTTCAAAAATGATGAGGGCATCAAGAAGGTGGCACAGCTCGTGCGCAGCTACATTCTGCTCGGCGGCCATCAGCTTCAGCTCAATGCCGTCAATCGAGATACGCTGCTGGATGCGCAGAAGCATCCTGAGGATCACCAGAACCTGATCGTGCGCGTGTGGGGATGGAGCGGCCACTTTGTGCAGCTGGACAAGGGCTATCAGGATCAGATCATCGAGCGTAATTCCTACAACATCTGAAATAGAGGACCGGGTCGAATATATACTTGACCGCCAGAGCGGCAGCTTGCAAGAGGCTTACCGTCCTGGCGGTATTTCTATACCTGTTTTCAAATGGGCGAGTGCGGATAATTCATATTATCAACAGACCGAAATTCATAAATCCACAAATAAATATGATATATTTCCAAACTTCGGTCTAAAAATACAGACGTTGGTTTATTATTTCAAAAATATTTCAAGAATGCTTTTGCACTGCAATAAGTGCGAGCTGAACATTCATTTTCAAATTCACATTCAGTTGATATAGCGGCTGTAAAATAGCGATACTGCAAACAGATGGCATTTTCTTTTTGCCAAGGAGGAGCTATGTCAAAGGTAATTGGTGTGGATCTCGGCACTACGAATTCGTGTGTGGCCGTTATCGAAGGCGGCGAGCCCGTTGTAATTCCAAATTCTGAGGGCGGCAGAACCACGCCGTCCGTCGTCGCCTTTGCCAGAAATGGTGACAGGCTGGTCGGTCAGGTGGCCAAGCGCCAGGCAGTGACCAACAGCGAACGCACGATCAGCTCAATCAAGCGCGAAATGGGCAGCGATTATCGCGTCAATATTGATGGAAAGAAGTATACGCCTCAGGAAATCTCGGCGATGATCCTGCAAAAGCTCAAGGCCGATGCGGAGGCATATCTCGGCGAAACGGTATCTGAGGCTGTGATTACCGTACCTGCCTATTTCACCGATTCTCAGCGGCAGGCTACCAAGGACGCGGGCAAGATCGCCGGATTGAATGTCAAGCGCATCATCAATGAGCCGACTGCGGCCGCCCTGGCCTACGGCGTAGATAAGGAAGAGCCGCAGAAGATCATGGTCTACGATCTGGGCGGCGGCACGTTCGACGTCTCCATTCTCGACATCAATTCGGATGTTATCGAGGTGCTTGCGACGGCGGGCAACAACCGCCTCGGCGGCGACGATTTCGACCAGTGCATCGTGGATTACCTGGTGGACGGCTTCAAGCAGGAGCATAAGATCGACCTGCGCAAGGATGCTACGGCCATGCAGCGCGTGCGCGAGGCGGCGGAAAAGGCGAAGATCGAGCTTTCCGGCATCACCATTGCCAGCATCAACCTGCCCTTCCTGACGGCAAATAAAAACGGCCCGCTGCATATGGAGACCACGCTGAGCCGCGCGAAGTTCGACGAGCTGACGCGCCATCTGGTGGACATGACGATGGGGCCGGTTCAGCAGGCCATGGCGGATTCGGGCCTGAAGCCCGCCGACCTTTCCAAGGTGCTGCTGGTGGGCGGGTCCAGCCGCATTCCGGCAGTGCAGGAGGCCGTGAAGCGCTTTACTGGACGCGAGCCATTCAAGGGAATCAACCCCGACGAGTGCGTGGCCATGGGCGCGGCGCTTCAAGCGGGCGTAATGGGCGGCGATGTGCGCAGCCTGCTGCTGCTGGATGTGACCCCGCTTTCTCTGGGCATCGAGACTGTGGGCGACGTGTTTGCCAAGATCATCGAGCGCAATTCTACGATACCGATCCAGCGCAGCCAGATTTTCACCACTGCCGCCAGTTTCCAGACTGCGGTGGACGTGCATGTGCTTCAGGGCGAGCGCCCGATCGCCTCGCAGAACCGCGAGCTTGGCCGCTTCCGCCTGGACGGTATTCGGCGGGCCCTGCGCGGTGTGCCGCAGATCGAAGTGACCTTCTCCATCGACGCCAACGGCATCGTGAACGTCTCCGCGCGCGACCTCGGTACTGGACGTCAGCAGAACATTACCATCACGAGCTCTTCCAACATGAGCCAGGATGAGATCAATCGCGCGATCCGCGATGCTGAGACCTATGCGGCGGAGGACGCCAGGCGCAAGGAAGAGGCGGAGATGCAAAACCGCGTGGACAACCTGATCTATCAGGCTGAGAGCGTGATGAAAAAGCTCAGCCACGACGATAAGCAGCGCATGTCCGCGCTGGTGAAGGACGCAAAGCGCGCCCTGAAGAACAAGGATGCGAATGCTGTGCGCAATTCCTGCACGGAGCTTGAGCGCGCGCTGAACGCCGCCGGACAGGCCGTCTGGAGCGACGCCGCGCCGAACAGCGAGGACGGCGTATACGATACGACCTATGAAAAAAACGACGGTAACGGCCAATAAATCCGCGCCGTTTCTATCTGGAAGACTGCGGCGTTAACAATGGGGCGCTATAATAACGGTATTATGCGGTACGGCTACGATCAGGGCGTTTGAAGGATCGGGGAGGGCGAAGGCATGTTCGGCTATGTGATCACCAACTGCAAGACCCTTTCCGAAGGCGAACGGCAGCGCTTCAGGGCATTGTATTGCGGCATGTGCCGTACGCTCAAGCAGCGCTACGGCCATATTGGGCGCTTCGCACTGAGCTATGATATGACGTTTCTGGCACTGGTGCTGTCGGCGCTGTATGAGCCGGAGGAGACGGCGGGCGCTGAAAAATGTCTGCCGCATCCGGTCAAAGCGCATCCCTATGCGGTGACTGAAATGTCGGCCTATGCGGCGGATCTCAATGTCGCGCTGGCATACCACAAGTGCGCGGACAACTGGCAGGATGACCACAACGTCGCCTATGCCGCAGTCAGGGGCGCGCTCAGCGGCGCTTACAAAAAAGCGTTTGAGCGCATTCCAGAAAAGTGCTGCGCGATTGAGAAGTGGATGAGCGACATTCGTGCGCTGGAGGCGGACGGCTGTGAGGAGCTTGATCCGCCCATGAACCTGACCGGCGAGCTGATGGGCAAGCTCTTCCAATGCGATCCCAACGATTATTTTGCCGCGCAGCTCTACGATATGGGCGCCGGACTTGGCCGCTTCATCTATTTCATGGATGCTTACGACGATCTGGATTCGGACATTCGGCACAAGCGCTTTAATCCGCTCAAGGGGCTACGCAGGCAGGATGATTTCGAGGCGCTGTGTAAAAGCGGGCTTACGATGATGATGGCGGACTGCGCGGAGGCCTTCGAGCGGCTGCCGATCGTGAAGGACGCCGACCTGATACGCAATATTCTCTATTCGGGCGTGTGGGCGCGGTACGGTTACATTCAATCCAAACTGGCCGAAGGAAAAGGAGCACAATAATGCAGGATCCCTATCGGGTGCTGGGCGTTTCTCAAAGCGCTTCGGAAGATGAAATCAAAAAAGCATATCGCGCGCTGGCGAAGAAATACCATCCGGATGTAAACAACGGTTCGGCGGAAGCGGAGGCGCGCATGAAGGAGGTCAACGAGGCGTATTCCACCATCATGAAAATGCGCCGCGAGGGCACTTCCAGTGCGAACGGCAGTCAGAGCAGCTATGGCAATTATGGGAATTACGGCGGCTATGGCGGCAATACGGGCGGCTATAACGGCAATTCGTCCTATGGCGGTTATGGGTCTGGCTACGGCGGTTACGGCGGCTATGGCGGCTATGGAGGCGGCTACGGGGGCTATGGCAGCCAGAGCAGCCGCTCCGCCGATCCGCGCATGACCGCCGCGCGCAATTATATCCGTACCGGCAGCTATCGCGAGGCCATCAACGTGCTTGGCAGCGTGAACGAGCGCAGCGCGGAATGGTATTATCTCTGCGCAGAGGCCAATCTCGGGCTTGGCAACCGCGTTGCGGCGCTCAATTATGCCCGCCAGGCGGCGAGCATGGAGCCGAATAATTTCGAATACCAGGCGCTGCTGGCGCGCATGGAAGGCCGCAGCAACGGCTATCAGAACGCCGGAAGCAGCTTTAACGCGCAGCAATTCATATGCCGCAATCCGCTGAGCATGTGCTGCCTGGCGTCGCTTCTGTGCAATTGCTGCTGCAATTGCGGGGGCGGCGGCTACTACGGCGGGTTCCGTTAAGCGATAAAGAAGGGAGAAAATATCATGTGGCAGAGAATCAAGGACGGTTTTCGCAGCTTTATGACGGGGCGTCACGGCACGGATCAGCTTTCACTGGCGATGCTGATCGCGGGTCTCGCGCTTTCGCTGATCTCCAGCATCACCGGTATCGGTCTGTTTTATTTTCTGGGGCTCGCCGCCTATGTTTGGACGATCTTCAGAATGTTCTCGCGCAACGATGTGAAGCGCAGCGCCGAAAACGCCGCTTACTTAAAGTTCACGCGGAATTTTAAGACGAATGCAAAGCAGTTCTTTGCGCGCGTGAAGAATGCACGGCGCTTTAAGTACTTCCGCTGTCCGGAATGCAAATCCAGATTGCGCCTGCCGCGCAAGGTCGGTGAAGTGACCGTGACCTGCGGCAAATGTCACCATCAGTTCAAGCAAAAGGCTTAAACGCTGTCTGTCGAAGAATCCAGGAGAGTTCGAGCGAGTCTCGGCCATCTCCAGCTTCCAATCGTGCCCAGCGGCGTGTACGGTGGGCACGGGGCGATTTTTGCGGCAGAAAATCCTATTTTCCAGAGCAAAAATCGTTTCCCTGCAGTTTTTGCGCCCGGAAATCCGAAGGATTTTAGCAAAAACTGGTGAGGGTGGCAGTGGCGGGGGAGCGTGCTTCCCCGTCCACCGGCTTGTCAAAACTTTTTTTGACAAGCTGAGTTCAAGCAAAAGGCTTGAACGTTATACAGATAACAGGAGTCGATCCCAACGGCCGTAAAACGGCAGGGATCGACTCCTGCTTTTTTAAGTGCGGGAATTGGCAATACTTGCGCCTTGCAGGTCGACGGATCCCTATGGAACACGTCGATGGTTCTTATTCTTCCGGCACGCGGACGCACAATCCGCCGGGAATGAGCTCAAATTCGGCGGTGTCAGTGTTCCTCAGCTCACCGTCCATGTTCACCGTCATGCCGCTGCAGCGTATTCGGAGCCTTTTGCAGCGCATAGCCCTGCCGAGGCCGAAGCGCACATGCTGGCCGCCCACGAAGAAGGCGATCAGCGGCAGTATTGTGCACCGCCTGACCGGCTTTACGATCACGACGTCGAACAGACCGTCATCCACCAGCGCGTCCGGCACGGCCTTCATACCGCCGCCGATGTAGCGGCCGTTTCCGATGGAAAGTATGGCAAACGACATTTCCTGCTCGGGGCCATCATCGATGGAGACCTGCGCTACGGTGGGCCGGTAGTGCTTTACAGCGTCGACCAGCGCCCGCATATAGGCGCGCAGTCCCGTGTATTTGCTCTTGTATTTATCAAGGCAATTCAGCACGTCCACATCAAAGCCGGTGCCTGCCACGTTCAAAAAGCGCATATCGTTCATACGGCACAGGTCGATGCGTTTGACGGGGGCGTCCAGCTGGAGCTCAAGCGCCGCGATCGGATCGCGCGGCAGCTTCAGACTTTTGATAAAATCATTGCCCGTACCGCAGGAAACGAACAGCAGCGGCACATCGCAGCGCGGCGGCAGGCCGTTGACGATCTCAAACAGCGTGCCATCTCCGCCAATGGCGATAATGCCCTCGGGCTTTTCCGCGGCAGCGCGCGCGGCTATGGCCGTAATGCCTTCACTTTGCGAAGAGCGCTTCACGCAGTACGCGAGAGCGCGTCGCTGCAAAAGCGCTTCCACAGCTGGAAGCACCTTGAGCGCATGCTCGTGGCCGGAGATCGGGTTTAAAATCAATGTGTACATCGCTGAAATGTCCTTTGTATTTCATATATTCCTACATACTATTTTAAGAAGCTGCTCTGCATTTGTCAAGCGTTGCTTGTACTGAGATCCACGCGAATATTCAGCCGTGCCTGGCTGAAGTGGGTATGCCAGTCGTATGCCATCCAGCTTTGCAGCGTCGGGAAGTGGGCGGCGGCGTATTCGGCAAAGCCAAACGGCTCGACACCCAGCTGCTGTGCTCGCGCGATCAGCTTCTCAATATCCGCTGTAAGCTGTGCCTCCAGTTGCGCCTTGTCCGGTATGCGCTCGGTCACGGCGGTTTCGAGCTGCACATGGACGTCGATCTCCGTAATCTCCGGACCGCAGTGAACGTGGATTTGCACCGGTACAGAGGGCGTGAGCCGAATGATCTGATGCTGGCTCAGGTATTCAAAGTACTTCGTATCATTTCTCAGCAGCGCTGTGAGCGTCATTTCCTCGGCGTCCAGCGATCCGACTACGCGCCCGTCGCGCAGGAGCACCGCGCCCAGATACCGCGTTTGAATATTCGATTCCACAGCGTTGACGGTTTGTGCGGGTGGGTCGATGCGCGTTCCATCCTCCGTTTTTTGCGCAAGCCGCGCATATACGGCCATGGGGTCGGAGTAGACGGAGATCGTCTGATAGTAGATGTCCGCCAGCTTTTCATTTGGAACATAGCCCCGCCGCGTGTACATTTCAAACATGGCGTTCAGCTCCATGGAGAGCCGGCTGCCGATGTTCTGTTCGATGGCGTTCACAAAATCCGCAGCGCTGCTGTCGCATATGGCGACATAGGCGGCGTTGAACAGGCGCTCGGTCTGCGCAATATCGCACAGCAGCTGTCGGGCTTCGTCGCTGCGCGCCATATCCTCTGAAATTACGACCAGCTTCAGCTGGGAAAGGTTCAGGCTGCGCCCGACTGCCCAATCGAGTTTTTCAAGCGCCGCCTCATAGCTGTCTGCGGAGATGGAGAGCGCGCCGTAATCGCCGCCTGCGCTTCCGGCTTCGCTGTCTGAACCTCCGCCGGAAATGCGAGGGTAGCGAATGGTTAACTGGATACCGTCGTTTGCGGCCTCGTCCACACCCATCACCAGCACATATGCCTGATTTTCAACGTCCAGCGATTGCGTGCAGCCGCTCAACAGCGCGCATGAGGCCAGCGCCAGCAGTGCTATGGTTTTTTTGAATTGGATACGCTTCATGCGCTTCGCCTCCTGAACGCGGCGATAATCATCATGACAGCCATGGGTACGGTCACGAGCAGATACAGATAGCGCGTGATCAGGCCGGTGGTTCCGATATAGGAGATGCGTGAAAGCGCCAGCACGGTAATTGCAGTCACCGTAAACGCGCAGATATAGCTGCGCTTTAGTTTTGGAAAAGCGAGATGCCAATAACAGCAGGCCGCGGTGATCTCGGCGGTGTAGAGCTGCAGCAGCGCGCCATACCAAATGAGCGCCAGCAGCAGCTGGAGCGACAGCGCCACGCGGCCGTTGCTCAGAAGCAGGTCGATGCGCGCGGCATGCGTGGGTGGATTAACGACGTCGGCCGGCGAGAGCATCTGCACCAATACCAGCAGTCCTGTCGAAAGCAGTGTGCCCAAAAGCAGCGCCTTAAAGGCGCCGCCGCGCTTGCGATCCGGCACTGCCACCGCCCACATCATCAGCAGCATAGCGCTGCAGCCGCCGCAGTATGCCGTGCCGTCGGCTATTCTGGCCGTACCCGTACCCAGCAGCGGCGTGAGCCAACGCCAGTTGAAGCGCTTGAACTGCACCGCAATGACCGTACCGAGCAGCAGCGGCATGATAAGCAGCCACAGCCGCGAGATGCGTGCAGCTGCGTCCGCGCCCTGCGCGGCTGCAAAGACGCCCAGCAGCGCCATGGGGATCATCAGCTGATAAATGGACTTGCCGTTTTGGGACATGGCGTTGGCTGTATTGGCCATCATGCGCGCGTTTGAGGCGGCGTCCAGCACCAGCAGCGCTGCGAACAGGCATTCGAAAGCCAAACTCAGCGCGCGCGGGGCGCGCGACGCCAGATTTTGCCAGGCGCCGTCGTTGCCAAGCCGCGCTGCACGGCTCAGCGCGAACGTCGCCGGCAGCGCGAGCAGCAGACTTGCGGCGGCGCAGAGCCACCCCGCGTTCAGCGCGCCGGTCTGGTCGATGCCGACGCCCCAGAACAGGCGCGCCGCCAGCGCCGCAAAGACCATGGCGATGACCGTGCTCCGGCCGGGCATTTCGTTCATGTGTCATGCTCCTTTCTGCGAACCCAGTTGTGCGGACTGGAGAAGAACAACGCCATTTTCTGAAAGCGAAGCGGCAGCCGCAGCAGAATATCCGGATTGTGCCGCCGCCACGGTGCGACGGGCGCCATGAAATCCACGCCAAAGGATTTCAGCGCGCACAGATGCAGTACGATGGCGAACAGACCGATGGTCAGGCCGTATACGCCCATAAGCGCGCTCAGGACGATCAGCAGCAGGCGGTAGATAATCAGCCCGACGCCGAAGCCATAATTTGGAATAACGTAATTGCCAAGTCCCGTCAGCGCGATGATGATAATCAGGATCGGGCTGATGATCGAGGCCGAAACTGCGGCCTGCCCCAGAACCAGCGCGCCGACGATGCCGAATGCGGAGCCGATCTGTGCGGGCGTGCGCAATCCGGCCTCGTTGAGCAGATAAAACGAGAATTCCATAAACAGCACCTCGACCACGACTGGAAAGGGTACGTTCGCGCGCGATTCGGCGATGGACGTCAGCAGCGCCATGGGGATCAGATGCGTGTGGTAGAGCGTCAGCGCCACATAGACGGCCGGAAGCAGCAGCGAGACCAGCACGCCCAGCATGCGCACCAGGCGGATGGCCGAGCCGTACTGCCAGCGCAGGAACGAATCGTCCGATGCGTGCACCAGATGAAAGAGTGTGACCGGCGCGATCAGCGCGTAAGGGGAATTCTCCACGATGATGGCAATCTGTCCATCCGTAATGCAGGCTGCGGCGCGATCGGGGCGTTCGGTTTGGAGCATCTGCGGCAGCAGCGAATAGGGATGATCCTCTATCAGCTGTTCGAGCGCGCCGCTGCCGTTTACCACGGGCGCATTGACCAGCCGCAGCCTGCGCCGTACCTCCTGCACGCACGCATCGCTGGCCGTACCAGTCAGATAGAGAATGGCCGCCTGCGTGGGAATGCTCGTGCCGAGCTTTATTTTTTCCGTGATCAGATCCGGCGATTGGACGTATCTGCGAACCAGGGAGATGTTGGTTCTGAAATGCTCGTTGAAGGCTTCGTGCGGGCCGATGACCACATCCTCGTTGGTGGGCTGTTCCACGCCGCGGTGCGGGTATGCGCGCGTTTCAAGCAGCAGCGCTTCGGCTGAGCCGTCGATCAACAGACAGGTCATGCCGGAAACGACGCTTTCGACGGCCTGCGCCACGGTGGCGGCATGGCTTACCTGCGCGATCTCCAGCAGCCGGTTTTCCAGAGCGGAAATGTCCTCGGACTGCGAATCATCCAGGCCGCTCACCGCGCGCAGTACAAATTCGCCGATCAGTTTTTCATCGGCCATGCCCTCAATGTAAACGGCGCAAATGCCGGTGCCGCCTGCCATGTATGCCCGGAAGATCGCATCCTCGTTGAGCGGCGCGTTCAGCACTTCCTTAAACAGCGCAGTGCTTTCGCTGAGCCGCCGTGGAACGGCCTGCCGCATTTTCTGCTGACGATCCGCGTGCGTCATAAAAAAACACCCCCATACAAAGCCATAAAGCTATTATGGCTTCGCGGGGGCGGTTCTTATACAGTTATAAAATGCGTCAGCCCATATCCAGCATACTGCCGGGCAGCTTTGCCGTCAGCTTCAGCGCGGTGATCTCCGGATCGTTGAACAGCCTGAACGGCAGCAGCGGCACGGAAGCGGTCGTAGAGAGCCCACCGCTGATGTAGACCTGCGTTTCACCGATCTGCGAAAGTCCGCTCACGTCTTCTTTCGCGGGGAACCAGCCGTAGCGCGGCAGCATGCGGTTGGGCACATAGAACGCGCCGACAAACGGAATCTTCCATACGCCGCCGCAATAGTGGCCTGAAACGATCAGCTCCGGCTCAAACAGGTACTTGCCCTCGTCATTGTCGTGCAGCGCGGCGGATCGGATAAACGCATCGTCGGGTACGACGTGCGAAAGCCCGATCAGCAGATCCGTCGAGGTGATGCTGCCGACGGCGCTGTAAAACTTTTCTGCCTGCTGTGCGCGATAGCTGGTGAAGGGCAGGGAATTGTAATCCGACGCCAGACCAGACACGACGCCGTCTTCTTCCTGCTTCATCTGGTCGCGCCAGGTATCGCGGTAGGCAGTCGCTTCCAGATTCAGATAAGCGGTGGGCGTAAGCCAGAAGCGGCTCTCGCCAACCTCGACCAGTGTCGGCACGTCTACATAGTGCGCGCCGCGCTCGATCGCCCCGAGTATCCAGTCCTCCAGTACGATCTGCGAAAGCGTACCCTCGATCTCGCGCGGGGTCTCCACAAAGGGGCCGGGATCGCTGTCACCGCAGATAAAGTATACCCGCTCGGGCTTGGAAATGCCCTCGAGGAATTCATAAAATGGCTGCGCGTCGCCAGATTTGCCCACCATATCGCCTACGCAGAGGATCATATCGTACTTCTGGCTTTCTACCTCACGGATCAGCGAGGTCTGCTGGTCGCCAAAGCGCTTGGCGTTGAGGTCGGAAAGCACCAGAATGTTGTAGCCTTCCAGATCGTCCGCCAGGCCGACCACGGTGACCTGCTGATCCTGGAGCGTGATATTGCCATTGCTGATGATCACTGTACCGATCAGCATGACGATCAGTATCAATACGAACAGCGGCCAGAAGCGAATCTCGTGCCCGAACAGATGCAGCGGCTTGAAGAAGCTATCCTCGCCGCTGGCGCTCATAATATCAAACAGGCTCTTCTTGCGCCGGAATTTGCGGTCTGAAAACAGCGGCTCGGCGGTCTTCTTTTTAGCCTTGCCCTTTTTGGCGTTCTTTTTCGCGGACGCCTTCTTTTTGCGGCGTACTGGAATTTCGCCCTCGTCGAGCATGGCGTCGTATTCGTCCTGCTCGATCTCGGCCTCTGTTTTCGGCGCTTCTTCCTTTGGCGCTTCCTCGGATACGCGCGCGGCGTGGCGGCCGATCTTCTGTTCGCCGTTTACGGCGGAATGCTCTTTATTCTGCATGGGCATCTCCCCGAATCTCATATAAACTCCATTTTATTATAAAACTATAATTTAAATCTGGCAAGTTTTCATCGCCTATGTTATAATAAAAAATAAGGAAATTGCAAGACTTTTTTCTGCCAAAGCGCGCTTTGGCATGGAAAGCGAATATTTGGGAGATAAAGAAAAGTGGCAAAGGCAAAAACACTGTATGTTTGCAGCGAATGCGGCTATGAGACCGCGCGCTGGCTCGGTCGGTGTCCGGACTGCGGCAATTGGAACACGCTCACGGAACAGCTGTCCAAGGCCGAGCTTCCGGGAAAAAAACTGAAGCGCGCGCCGGGAAACGATGCGGAGGCGCTGCGCATCGATCAGATTCCGGACGACGCGCTGCTGCGCGTTTCCAGCGGGATTTCAGAGCTGGACCGCGTGTTGGGCGGCGGCATCGTGGAGGGCTCGTTCGTGCTGGTCGGCGGAGACCCGGGCATCGGCAAATCCACGCTGCTCACGCAGGTATGCGCGGATTTGTCCAACCGCGGCGTGTGTGTGCTCTACGTTTCCGGCGAGGAATCTGCGCGGCAGATCAAGATGCGCGCAAACCGGCTCGGCGCCAGCGCTTCGGGCTTCTATGTGCTCTCTGAAAACGATCTGAACACCGTCGAAAAGCGCATGGAGCAGCTTTCGCCTGCGGTGATGGTGATCGACTCCATTCAGACGATGTATCTTCCAGAAATGGCCTCCGCGCCCGGCAGCGTGTCGCAGGTGCGAGAGTGCGCCTCGCGGCTGATGCGGCTGGCGAAGTCAGGCAACTGCAGCGTATTTCTGGTGGGACATGTTACCAAGGACGGCGCGATCGCCGGCCCGCGCATATTGGAGCATATGGTCGATGCGGTGCTCTACTTCGAGGGCGACCGTCAGCATCAGTACCGGCTGCTGCGCGCAGTCAAAAACCGCTTCGGTTCAGTCAACGAGCTGGGCATGTTCGAAATGAGCAGCGAGGGCATGCGCGAGGTGCTCGGGGCGAGCGAGGCGCTGCTGTCCGAGCGCGCGCACAACGCCAGCGGCTCGGTCATCATGTGCGCGATCGAGGGCTCGCGCCCGCTGCTTACGGACGTTCAGGCGCTGGTCGCCACCACGGTCTTCGGCAATCCGCGGCGCATGGCCAGCGGCGTAGATCAGGGACGCCTGGCGCTGCTGCTGGCGGTGCTGGAAAAGCGCGCGGGCTTCAGGCTGTACGATAAGGACGTGTATATCAATATTGCGGGCGGCCTGTCGCTGACGGAGCCGGCGGCCGACCTTGCGCTCTGCGCGGCGGTTGCCTCGTCGTTCAGAAATCGCCCAACCGACGGCAACTGGGCGGTGATGGGAGAGGTAGGGCTCGCGGGCGAGGTGCGTGCCGTGGCGCAGGCCGAGCGGCGCATCGCCGAATGCGCGCGGCTGGGCTTTACGCATATTCTGCTGCCGAAATCAAACCTGAAAAACCTGCGCATCCCCGAGGGCGTGACCGTCGTGGGCGTGGACACCGTTTCACAGGCCGTGGGCGAGCTGGGATTGTTTGCGAATCGGGAATAAATCTGGAAACCGCGGTTCAAGCTATATCGCGAGGTGATATAGATGAATCGAAAGTATTTGATGCCGCGCTGGCTGCTGCTGTGTATGCTGGCGCTGGCCATTGCGCTCTGCTGCAGCGGCTGCATGACCGGTGATAATACCGACGGCGGTAAAATTCCCCAGATACCGTCCAAACTCAGTAAAAACGACGACGGCGTGCCGATGCTCAAGGTTTATAACACGGCGGAAAAGAAAATTGAGGAAATGGACGTGGAGAGCTACGTCATGGGCGTGGTCGCAGGAGAAATGAACAACGAATGGCCGATGGAAGCGCTGAAGGCGCAGGCGATTCTGGCGCGAACCTTCACCATGAAATTTGTTTCCGATAAGAGCTCCAGCTACGAGGGCGCGGACATTTCCACCGACGTGCGCGAGGCGCAGGCGTACAATGCGGACGCTGTAAACGACCGCGTGCGCGAGGCGGTGAACGAAACGCGCGGTCTGGTGATGATCGCGGATGGCGAATTTCCCTATGCGTGGTTCCATGCGCATGCCGGCGGCATGACTGAGCTGCCGTCCAAGGCGCTCGAATACAGCCGCGACCCGTCCTATCTGAGCGTCGTGCGCTCGGATGAATCCGAGGATGCGCCCGATGAGGTGAAGCATTGGACGGCCACCTTCACGCTCGAACAGGCGCGCCGCGCCTGCGAGGATGCGGGTGTGGACGTGGGCGAGATCACCAGCTTTGAGATCGGCGAAAAGGGCGATTCCGGACGCGCGGTCAGCTTCCGGGTAAACGGCAAGGAGGTCTCTGCGCCCTCGTTCCGTTTGCAGATCGACGCTTCGAAGCTCAAGAGCACGCTGATTGACAGTATCCGCATCGAAGGCGATCATATCACCTTCAGCGGCTCCGGCTTTGGTCATGGCGTAGGCATGTCCCAATGGGGCGCTTATAAAATGGCCGGCGACGGCAGGAGCGCCGAGGATATCATCAAGCATTATTATACCGGCGTGAGCCTGTCTGAGCTTTGGTAAAGTCATGATGCTTCAAACGCTGCGGAATCAGCCTCCGCAGCGTTGTTTTTTTGTGCAAAGCATGCTATAATTGTCAGGATACAAGTAAACTGGGGTGTATCGCCTTTGGAGGAATAAATGAAACGTCTGATCTGTATGCTGCTTCTGCTGGCGCTGTGTCTGCCGATTATGGGCTGCGCGCGCTATGAAACGGCGCAGGATGGGCAGAGCTCGGAAGAAATCTCGTTGTTTGCCACCTTTTATCCCGTCTATGCGCTCGCTGAATTGATTGTTGACGATGTTCCGGATGTGCGCCTGAACTGCCTGGTACAGCCGCAGGACGGCTGCCTGCGCAATTACCAGCTGTCCGACTGGGATCTGGCGCTGCTGCTGCGTTCTGCCGACGCCGTGATTGCGGGCGGGCAGGGTCTGGAATCCTTCGAGGGCACACTCACCGCACTCGGCGAGAGCGGTCCTGCGGTCTCTACACTGATGTACAACATGGTGCTTTCGAAGGCGGAGGCTGTAAACGTGCCGCAGGACGCCGAGTCGCACTGGCAGGATGAGAATCCATTCGTTTACATGTCTGTCGACGGCGCGATCGAGCTTTGTCGCAGGCTTGCGGCGCACATGGCGACGCTTGATCCGAAATATCAGGCGCAGTACGCGCAGAATTTCGAGGCTGCACAAGCGCGCCTGGAAGCGTTGAAGGCTGAAATGCTGGCGTCGGCGGGGACGTGCAGCGGTGTGGATGTCGCAGTCATGAACGAAGCGCTGGTCTATACCGCCGAAATGTTTGATATGAATATCGCGCTGTGCTGGGCGCGCGAGGGCGGCGAGGACGTGGAGGGAGCAGATCTCGAAAGCTGTCTGAAGGCGCTCGATAATTCCGGCGCAAGAATCGTTCTGATCGAAAAACAGGCGCCCGCTGGACTCTGCGCGGCGCTCGAGAACGCGGGCTATGTGCTGGCGAAGCTGGATACCATGAGCACACGGCCGGCTTCCGAGGGGGCGGATGGCTATTTTGCGGCGCAGCTGGCCAATGCCGAGGCCATCGGCGCGGCATGCGAGGCGCAAAAAGGGGAGGGAATAGCTGAATGAAGCGCGTAACGATTTATACCGACGGCGCATGCTCCGGCAACCCGGGGCCGGGCGGCTGGGGCGCGATTCTGATCTATATGGATAAAAAGCTGGAGCTTTCGGGCTTCGAAGCGCATACGACGAACAACAGAATGGAGCTGACGGCGCCCATCGAAGCGCTTTCCAGATTGAAGGCGCCCTGCGAGGTCGACTTGTATTCGGACAGCGCCTATCTGATCAACGCCTTTTTGAAGAACTGGCTGGAAAGCTGGGTGCGCCGCAACTGGCTGAAGGCCGATAAAAAGCCGGTGGAAAACCGCGATCTGTGGGAAATGCTGCTCAAATATCAGCGCATTCATCAGATCCGCTGGCACAAGGTCAAGGGGCATGCGGACAATCCGCTGAATAACCGCTGCGACGAGCTGGCTACGGGCGAGATCCGCCAGCATGGCCGCCGCTGAGCGGGTTCATTCGTCATTTTTTTCCGAATCCGGCGCGGTACTGATGGGACGCGCGTCCTCGCGGGCGCGGATCTTCTGCGCCGCCATACGCCGCCGGTCGTCGCTCATGGCGGCGTAATGCCGCCGCGTGGTGTTCACGTCGGAATGCCCGAGCACATCGGCCACCAGATAAATATCGCCGGTTTCGCGGTACAGGTTGGTGCCGAAGGTGGAGCGCAGCTTGTGCGGGCTTAGGCGCTTTTTCAGCGGCGCAGCCTGCGTCGCGTACTTTTTGACCATCATCTGTACGGCGCGCACGGAAATGCGCCGGTTTTGCAGCGACAGAAACAGCGCGCCCTCATCGCCGGGAGCGGGCGTGAGCTGCCGCCGAAGCTGCAGATAATCGCGCAGCACGGTTTCAACCTCGTCTGAAAAATAGAGTATGGTCTGGTTGCCGCCCTTGCGCGTGACCAGAAAGCCGTTTACTGCGAAGTCAATATCGTCTATATCGATGCCTACCAGCTCGCTTACGCGGATGCCGGTATCCAGAAACAGCGTCAGGATCGCCAGATCGCGCAGGCGCGTGTGCTGGTTGTAGCGCTGCTGACGGTCGGACATGCCTTCACCGGATTCCACTAGATCCAGCATGCGCGCTACTTCGTCGATCTCCATGCGCAGGATCGGTTTTTCATGCCGCTTGGGCATGTCGATCAGTTGGGCGACATCTGCTTGAATTAACTCATTTTTAAACATATACTTGTAAAAACTTCGCAAACTGGCGAGCTTTCGCATCTTGCCGAGCTCTGTATTGGAGATTTCGTCGCTGCCTTTCATATAGAGGCCCAGATACTCCATATAGATGTGCAGATCGCGGGTGGTGACGCCGTTTAGATCGTCCGGCGTAATCAGGGCGATGCTTTTGTCAGCAAAGCGCGGGCATTCGCTGGTTAAAAAATGAAAGAACAGCTTCAGGTCGCACACATAGGCGTATCGCGTGAGCGGCTGTGTGGTCGGTTCGATGGCGCGCACAAAATCCGAGCATACGGCGGGCAGCTCGCGCAGCGCATTGCGCGTCAGCAGCGTCAGCTCGCGCGCGCGTTCCTGGGCGTAGTCGGACATGAAGAATTACCTCCGCAAGCAAATATTGAAATCAGATGAAGCATGCGCCCGAGAGGCGCATGAAATCCACCGCATATGCGATAAAAGGGCATATCTTTTCGCTAAAGCTGTCTTTTGCGCATAGATAGCGAGAAAACCAGACCGCACCGCGACTGCCTTCCCTGCCCGTGAAACGACGCAGATCGCAAAGCATACGCATGCTTTTTGAAATGCAGGAACTAGCAAACCGGAGCTTTGCGCTCGGTGGCCTCGACGATTCTTTTTCGGTCAGCCGTCTCCGTCTGCATTTTCGCTGTCGCCGTCGATGATCTCGTCGATCTCAACGGCTGCGTAGTCCGCGCCGCTGGAAACGCATTTCATGCAGTTGTCGCAGATCTTATTTGGATCCAGATCGCATCTCTGGCATTCGCCGCATTCATTGCAGATTTTATCTTCATCCAGCACGCAGCGCTTTTCCATGGCCTGTACCTCCCCCAGCGTTTGTTCGCGTCAAATAATTATAGCGCAATTACGGGCTAAATGCAAGGAAAAGACGATTATGTTCGGGATTTTCAAATAATTCTTGATAGCAGTCAGTATGTCAATCGCTGCTACCGGAGCTGGAGCTTCTGCATGATCCTTTCAAGCGCGGCAATATCGATGGGCTTTGAAATGTGCGCGGTCATGCCTGCGGCAAGGCAGCTTTGCACATCCTCATTAAAGGCGTTGGCCGTCATTGCGATGATGGGGATTGTTCTGCCGAGTGGGTTTTTGCCGCTGCGGATCGCGCGTGCAGCGTCCAGACCGTTCATGACCGGCATCTGTATATCCATCAGAATGGCGTTGTATTCGTCCGGTCGTACATCGGCAAAGGCCTTCACCAGCGCCTCGCCATCGGGATAAATATCGCAGGCAGCGCCGCGTATCTCCATCAGCGCCGTCAGAATATCGGCATTCAGCGCGTTATCCTCCGCACACAGGAAGCGCATGCCGCGCAGTATGGACGTGCCGCCGGCCTTCGGTGCGCTGACGTGCACGCGTGCCTGATGGATGGCATTCGTCAACTGGGACAGGAAAAATGGGCGCGCAAGAAATCCGTCCGCACCGCTTGAACTTAGCAGATCCTGCGATTGCTCTGCCGGCATATAATCGGCGATGAAAACAAGCGCTTCCCCTTTCGCCGCGCTGCGAAGGGTGCTTACGATTTCCGAAGGATTTTCATCGCGCAGCTGGCCGGATAGCAGGATTACGTCTATATCGCGCTGCCTGAGCAGCGCCATTGCGGCCTCCATGCAGTCAGTGGTCAGTACCTGCAGTGCCGACGCTCGCGCCATGGCGTTCAGATTTCGTTCAAGCCCGCGATCGCGCGAGATCAGGAGTACGACGCCTGCCTCCGGCGCACACGCGGCGTTTGTATCGATTGGCAGGCTCAGCGTTACCTCGAAGCGGCTGCCCTTCTGCGGCGCGCTTTCTACGGTGATCTCACCGCCCATCAGGTCGACGAGTTTTTTCGTGATGGCCATGCCCAGGCCGGTGCCGTGCACCTTATTCGTGATCGAATTCTCCGCGCGGGCAAACGGCTCGAAAATGTGCGGCAGAAATTCATGCGTCATGCCGCAGCCGTTGTCGGCAACACTTGCGCGAAGCCTTGCAAACCCGTCGCGCGCACTGGGCAGCTCGGCGATGTCAAAGCGGATCGCGCCGCCGCAGGGCGTATATTTGACTGCGTTGGACAGCAGGTTTATGAATATCTGATTCAGGCGCACGCTGTCGCCAATCAGGAATTCATGCGCAATATCATGGACGCGCACCATGAAATCCTGTTCCTTTTCGTCCGCATGCAGGCGGATGATGCCTTCAATTTGCCACGTCAGCTCGGCAAGGCTTACCGGCTCACTGACGATGCGGATCTCGGCGGCTTCGATCTTGCTCATATCCAGCACATCGCTGACCAGACCGAGCAGATGCTGGCCGGTAGTGCGCAGCTTGCGGATGAAATGGTGCATTCTATCGGAAAGCTCGGCTTCATTTTCCATCAGGCTGGTAATCCCAACGATGGCGTTCATGGGCGTTCGAATGTCATGCGACATATTGGAGAGGAATTCGCTCTTGGCTCTGTTGGCGGCTGTCGCCTGCTGCTTTGCAGATTCTGCCAGATCCACCGCCGCAGAAAGCGCCGTGTTCTTCTGGTCAAGCTCGCGGTTGATCTCAGACAGCTTCTCGTTGTTCTCACGCTCGGTATCCAGCGTGCGCTTCTGGTTCTTTAAAAGAATAAAGGAAACGACAGCCGTGCAGGCGGCCAGCAAGATCATTGAAAATGCAAATATCAGCCGCACCGTCATTTCTACCAGCGAAACGACGTCCTGCGCGACATAATTCGACGGCACGAGAAACAGCAGCGTCCAATCGGCATTGTCCATTTTTTTCAGTGCGTAGTAGTATTCCTCCCCGTTCAGCACCGCGTTGGAATATGCGAGACCGCTGCTGTCAAGCTCATGCTTCGCGGCTGCAAATGACGTACCGTGCAGGTATGAAATATCGCGCAGCGTTGCATAGGCGTTGTAGCCGATCAGCGCGTCGTCGCCGCTGCTGAAAATGCGGCTGCCGTATTGATCCAGAACGTATACGCTATTGGTATTATCATAGGCCTCGCAGGAGAAAAACGGATCCATCTCTGCCAGCTGACACGACAGGCCAAAGTAGATCAGGCGAACAGGATGACCGCCGTTGTCGAGCTCGATCGGCTCGGGCAGCCGTTGCAGGAAGAATACGCCCGCGTCGCTCCGGTTGATTCTGGATGTGACGAAGGATACTTTTTCCGGAGCATCCATCAGAAAATCCATTTCTGGCAGCGTGCCGTTCCAGCCGCTGTGCGTGAGATAGCTTCCGGTATCGTCTACTGCGATCAGGTGCCGATGCGCATCATCTACCTTGAACAGCTTTGACAGCGTCTGCAAATAGGCATACAGCTCATCCAGCGACGCGAATTCCCGATCCTCGATCGCGGCGCAGAAAACGCCGGTGTCCTTCCACCAGCCCTGCGTCACATCCTCCAGCCCCTTGAAAAGCTGGACAGTGACCTCTTTCATTTGCTGCTGGCGTTCCCTATACAGAATGCTGTCAATATAAACGTTGTAGAACCATAAGAACATGGAGATCCAGATGCAGAGCAGCACCACAAAGGCGGTTACAACAAAGATCAGCGACCGCTTCAGGCTTTTTTCGGTGCTTACCAGCTTCGTAATGTTCATTTGGCGCTACTCCCAAAGAATATCTTCCTTCGAAAAGGTTTCAAACTGGCTGAAATACGCCTGCGCTGCGATGAGACCGAGAATACCGGTATCCATCAGCTTTCCCTCCGCAGCGATTTGGTCGTTTACGCCCGTGATGACCACCGTGTAGGTCTCTTCATCGTCGATGGTCAGGCTGTCCGGTTTTACAAGCGCATATGGGAAGATCGTCCCGCTGCGCTCGTAGCCGGCGTCGACCAGCTTTCGAATGCGTGCGCCGGTCAGCGTAACGGTTTGAATATTGCCGCGCCAGCCGGTTGGCAGGATCGAGGTAATCTCCTGATCGGTCACGGGAAGCGCAAACAGCTCTCCGGAAACGCCTTCAGGGTTCATTCGGACACAGTCGCCAGTGCTGTGGTATTCGTTTCTTGAGATCAGCGCGAGCTCGGCGCCGGCCGCCCTGCCGAAGCATTCGCCGATCAGACGCACGCAGTCATCGTTCGTCAGCTTTTGCGTTACCGTGGTATAGGACTCGTCGGTGTTATTGCATATCAAAACCTGGTTATCGTCAAATGCGGCGATCAGATCTTCGAGCGTCGCGCTGCCGCATATGTAGTCGATGCCGGCATTCCCAACGGCAACGATAATGTCCTCCCATCCGCTGAATATGAACGGCGCGGTCTGTCCATTGTACAGCGCATCGGCCACGGGCAGATAATAGCTCGTCTCGGGAATCACATAATCCTTCAGCGGCAGCATCTGCGAATTGGAGCAGCCACAATTCAGGGCGGACATGCCTTCGACCGTTGACAGAACCTCCAGCACATGCAGCGCGTCGGCCAGCTTCTGCGGATCCTTTTCCAGATTCTTATTCAGGCCAATGTAACGCGAGACCTGCGTGATCAGCGAATTCTTTGTGCCGTCCTCGGATAGATATGGCATGAGCCGGAATTCATCTGACGAGGCCGCGGAGGAAATGCTGTTGGTGCTGCCCAGCATGAAAAGCGTATTGCCCTCCGCCATCATGTCTCTCGTAGCGGCGTCGTTATTCCAGCTGCCCTCGCCGCTGAGCATGCCCAGCTCTTTCCATTGCTCAAGGATGGAAAAGGCTTCAAGCATGCCCTCTGAGCCGGCGACTGTGGCCTTTCCATCCAAAAAGTCGTTTTGCCATTTTCGGCCTTCGATCGTGTTGAAAAAGCCGGTATCCATAATATTGCAGAGGTATTGGAAACCGTAGCCGGGAAATGCGATCTGGTTCAGCGCCAGGCGGCAGCCTGCTTCCTTTACCTTCGGCGCAAGCGCGCGCAGCTCTGCAAAGGTGGAAGGCAGCTTCCAGCCGTGCGCGTCCAGAAGCGTCTTGTTATAGGTAATGCCGATGCAGGAAAAATATGTCGGCAGCAGATAGATTGCGCCGTTATCTGAGACCTCGTGCAGGCTGGCGGCGGTGTAGTTGTTCGTAAAGCTGTATCCGGACAGATCGATCAGCCGGTCACTGAGACTATGGCGACCGGGCGTATAAACGGTCGTCAGATAAATATCGGGCATATCGCCGGATCTCAGCTGCGCGCCGAGATAGGCGGTCGTATTGTAGCCGTCGTATGGAATAATCTCGAAGCTGATCTCGGGGTACTTTTCATGCACCTTTTCGATGAATCCATCCATGTTCGGAAAAAGAGAAACGATGCTGAGCGCTTCGTGCACATTCGACGGCGCGGCGTTTCCCCTACCGCAGGCCGAGAGTGCAGTCAGCAGAAATGCCAGTGCGAGCATGCACGCAAGGCATTTAAGCGATTTCATGGCAAGGCCTTCTTTCAAAGAAATGGTTTTATACGGCGGAACGACTTATTCCTGTTTGCGCAGCGCGGCGATCTGGGTAACAGCCTGAGCATAGGCGCTGGCCACAGCTTCAAAGACTGAATCCGGCGGCAGTGCACTTTTTGAACGCAGCGCCTCCGTAAGCGCGCCTGCGGCGTCTGCGAGCATGTCCAGCCCCAGCGTAGCTGCCAAGCCTTTGAGCGCATGCGCGGCCAGAAATGCGGAATGGACGTCGTTATTGTCTCTTGCCTTCATCAGCTCCGCATAGGACGGATCAGAAAGGAATTTTTGAAGGAATTCCCCGATCAATTCATTTGATGGCAATCTTTGAATGACCGCATCGTAGCTGCCGCCCACGGCATTATAGAATTCTTTAATACGCATAATATATCATCCAGACAAACGGAATCCCCTTCTAAAGATGCTTACCGCGCCGTTTTCAAAGCGCTGAGTCAAGCCTAGCGCACGTCTGGATTTGAAGCCGTATACGCCATATAGGCCTGACGCACCGGCTTGATCCCGCGCTGGCGGATCGGAATGATCTCGCCGCTTGTCAGCTGAAACTGCTTTCCGATCTGCCTTACATGCGCCATATTCACCAAAAAGCTCTGGTGGCAGCGCAAAAACGACGGGTCGGCAAGTTCCTGCTCGATGGTGTTGAGCGTCTTATAGACGGTATAAACGTTTCCGGATACGGTATGGAGCATACACTTGGAATTGCTGCTCTCAATGTATAAAATATTGCGGTGTTTGAGCCGCGTCACAGTGGTCCTCTGGCGGATCTGATAGGTGTTTGGATCATAATCGGTAGTGAGCCGCTTTAAAACGGTTTTGAGCTTATCGTAATTAACGGGCTTGAGTAAATAGCCGCTGGCGCTCACATCGTAGCTTTCGATCGCGAAGTCCGGCGAAGCGGTCAAAAAAACCAGTTTCCCATCATAGCCCATCGCGCGCAGGCTGTGGGCGACCTCAATGCCCATGGTATCTTTTAAATAGATGTCCAGAAAGGCAATATCGAAGTGGGTTCCATCCTCGACGTCGTACAGGAGCGCTTTACCACTTTCGTATGGCGTGAGCTCTAAAGAGAGCGACAGATCGAGGGCACAGCGGTTGAGCATGCGCATGATGATTTCGCAATGGATCTCGTTGTCCTCGCAGACAGCAATACGCATTGGGGATCAGATTCCTTTCTCAAAAAATCTTATCCCACGCTTGGAATTGCAAAAAGCGGCACAAGGCAAGATTTAACAATATGTCGAGCACAACCGGTGTCGCTGCAAATTCCGGCGTGAGACCTGCGCCCTTCCATTTTGTAGCGCAGTCAATAGGAGACGCTTATGGTCACCTCTCAATTCTATATTTTACGCAGTAGACAAGAAATTTCAATAAAAGTATGGTTAAAATATGTTACATTTTTTTTAAAACATCACCATTTTTAGAATAATACGTCGCAGCAGCGCGAGCGGAGGCGAAACTCGGCGAACGAGGGCATGTAGTTTTCATCGGTTTTTGGTGCATATTCATAATTTATGTGCATGGAACGCTTTTTTTGTTATAATACGAATAACGCGGGTTACATGCGTTGAGTGACAAAGGAAAAACGCTTACATGAAAGTGCTTTTCTGTGCATCTGGAGCAGAATTGTGAAAGGGAAAGGAGATAAGGATAATGGAGCATAGGATCAACGTGGTATTGGCAGATGCCGATGAAAACTGCCGCATGAGGTTGCAGCAGGCAGTGCAAAGCAGAGATGATTTTAATGTGGTAGGAAGCACCGGCAACGGCGCCGAGGCTTGGAACATGATCGCGCAAAAGCATCCGAGTCTCGTAATCTCGGACATAATTCTACCGGAAATAGATGGCTTTGGACTGCTTGAGAAAATGTCCGGAATGTCCGTGCGGCCAAAGACGATACTGGTATCCGCATTCTGTCAGGAGCAGGTCGTATCTCAGGCGCTCGAGCGGGGCGCGGCTTTCTTTGTGGCAAAGCCCTGTGAGGTCGATTATCTGATCAAGCAGATGCTGCATATTGCACAGCAGCCGGACGTGCAGGCGGACAACGGCGAGATGCTGGAGCGCCTCGTTACTTCGATCATCCATGAGATCGGCGTTCCGGCCAATATTAAGGGGCATCAGTATCTGCGAGAGGCGATCCTGTTGACGGTCAGGGATATGGATTTGATCAACGCGATCACGACGGAGCTGTACCCGCAGGTCGCCAAGCATTTCGGCACCACTGCCTCCTGTGTGGAGCGCGCCATCCGGCACGCCATTGAGGTCGCCTGGGAGCGCGGCAATCTGGAAACGCTGCAGAGCTTTTTCGGCTATACGGTGAGCAATATCAAGGGAAAGCCGACCAACTCCGAATTCATCGCCATGATCGCCGACGGCCTCAGCCTGCGGCGCAAGAGCAGAATCGCATAAGGATTGCAGGACAGCATGACTGGAGGTTCGAGAGGGCTTCGGCTTTATCGGGTCTCCTGTTTTTTTGACAAATCGATCGGTTAATTGTGCTGCGTAAGAGAACAGCAGCCACCTGAAAAATGGTGGCTGCTGTTTTAATGGCGTTACAGCTTTAGCACTTCGGGCCGGCAGCGACGAGCGCCTTACCAGCTTCGTTGCCCTCATACTTCGCGAAATTCTTGATGAATCTGGAAGCGAGATCCTTGGCCTTCGCATCCCATTCGGCGGGATCAGCGTAGGTATCGCGCGGATCGAGGATGCCGGTATCGACGCCCTTCAGCTCGGTGGGAACCTCGAAGTCGAAATACGGGATCTTCTTGGTGGGCGCATTCAGAATATCGCCGTTCAGGATCGCGTCGATGATGCCGCGGGTATCCTTAATGG
>CAKUOX010000024.1 GCA_934670175.1 uncultured Clostridia bacterium
ATCCTCATGTTCCTAAACGGCGGACTGGGCTTTCTGTACACCTTTGACGGCGCGTTCAAGGATCCCACGATGCTGCAGAACGTGTTCACCGGTTTTTACCAGACGCCGACGAACATGCCGGAGCTGAACCTGCGCTGGGTGAACGTGATCTGCGACATGATGGTGCCGCAGCGCACGCTACTGGCGGGCTGGACGGTGCTGCTGCCCGCGCTGTACCTGCTGGCGGAGGCCGTGGAGACGCGGCGCGCGGCAGATTTTGCCGTACTGGGCGTCTGGGCGGGACTGATGCCGATGATCCACACGCATTCCTTCTTCGCGCTGGGACTGCTGAGCATCGGCGTGATGGCGCAGCGGCTCTGCTGCGCGGAGCGTGGACAAAGGGGCGCAGTGTTCGGCTGCTTCATGACCTATGGGCTGACCGCCGTGCTGCTGGCCGCGCCGCAGCTTCTCACCTGGACCTTCCCGCAGACGGTTGGCGGCGGCAGTCTCGCGCTGCGCTTTAACTGGGTCAACAATCAGGGCAATGGGCGCCTGATCGACGGCTATTTCTGGTTCTGGATCAAAAACGTCGGGCTCGCCTACCTGTTCATGGTTCCGGCGGCGCTATCGGCAAAGCGCGGCAGCCTGCTGCGCGGACTTTCGCTGGGCGCGCTGGTTATCTACGCCGTCGCGGAAACGATCCAGTTCCAGCCCAATCCCTATGACAACAACAAGCTCTTTTACGTCGCCTACATGGTCATGCTGCCCACGCTGGCGCTGTACCTCGTGCGGCTGTATACGCGGCTGAGTGGCGTGCGCGGGCGCGCGATGCTCGCCTGCCTGTTCATTGCCGCGTCCACCGTGTCCGCCGCGCTGTCGCTGGCGCGTGAGACCATTTCGGATTACCAGCTTTTCAGTGCAGACGAGGTGCAGGCCGCCGCCTATATCAATGAAAACCTGCCGCGCGACGCCGTGATCCTGACCGGCGATCAGCACAACAACGCTGTGGCTGCGCTCACTGGCCGCCGCATCGTCTGCGGTACCGGCAGCTATCTCTATTACCACGGCATCGATTATTCCGCGCAGCAGGCGGCTGAGCGGCAGATGCTGTCCGACCCGTCGAGCAGCGCCGCGCTGTTTACGGAATATAATGTAGCTTATGCGTACATCTCCAGCTATGAACGCGCCAATTTCAGCGCCGATACTGCGTGGTTCGACGAAAACTGCACGCTGCTGTTCAGCAGTGGCAGCGTACGCCTGTACGCCCTGGACAGCGATCAATAAAATTGCGCAAATCGCTGCCGTGCGCTTGTCTTTGGGCGTGATATGCGGTAAAATAGAAGCTGAAGTGATATTGCAATATTCCGGCGCCGCGATCCGGCGCCTTGCGCATACCGTATTCGGAGGTACACAAATGCATTCCAAAGCACGCCCGTTTCTGTTGATATTGCTTATGACGCTCTCCGTCGCGCTCTGCGGCTGCGAAGCCAAAGTTGATGAATCGCTGATCAGTTCCAAGGCGGATTACAGCATCAACATATCGCTGCCCTACGCCACGGTCACGCCGCCGCCGGCCGAGCAGAGCGAGCAGGCCGATGCGCTGGTAATCGATGCGTCCGGCAGTGTGACGGTGAACGATTCGGCCAGCGTATTGCAAAACGACGTTTCCTCCGACGCGCTGAACGCCAGCAATTACAAATCTCTGCGCCTGGGCAACACGGGTCTTGCCGTTCAGGCGCTGCAAACGCGCCTGCTGGAGCTGGGCTACTACACCTCGGGCATATCCGGCATTTTCGATTCTGAAACTGAGGCGGCCGTGAAGCGCTTTGAGCAGAGCTACGGCACGATGCAGACGGGCGTCGCCACGGCGGACATGCAGTCGCGCCTGTTTGCTGCGGATGCGCTGACCTACGGCAGCGAGGCCTACAACAACGCCGTGGTTTCCCAATATCGGGTACTGACCCGCGGTGACGTGGGCAGCGCCGTATACGCACTTCAGCAGCGCCTGAAGAATCTGGGCTATCCCATCGGCGAGCTGACCGGCATATTCGACAACGAAACGGCCAACGCCGTCATGCTCTTCTACGAGGCCTATGGCCTGACCGGCAGCGATATTGCCAATGTCGAGCTGCAAAAGGAGCTGTATTCCGATTCCGCGCGCGGCTATGGCGGCGTGGAAACCGCCGCGCAGCGCGCAAATACCGCGGCTGACGGCTCCGTGACCGCGATACAGGAGCGCCTGATCCAGCTGGGCTACATGACGGGTACGGCGGATGGCGATTACGATCGCCGCACTGAAATCGCCGTCAAGCTCTTCGAACAGGCCTGCGGCCAGCTGCCCTCCGGCACGCTCAGCAGCAATCTACTGTCCCGCCTGAATTCCGACAGCGCGCCCACCTTCGCGCAGCTCGGCGATAAGTATGCCGAACTCTCGGACGGCGCTTCCGGCGATGCCGTGCGCCTGCTGCAGAGCCGATTGGTGGAGCTGGGCTTCGCCACCGGTTCGCCGACCGGCGAGTACGGCGAAGCGACCTCGGCTTCCGTGCGCATTTTCCAGCATTATAACGGCCTTGCGGAAACCGGCATAGCCGACGGCTACACCCAGGCGGTGCTGTATTCCAGCTTCGCGCTCAATATCGACGGTGAAACCGTCGTGACTGCGCCCACGGCGGAGCCCTCGCCCACGCCCACAGCGGAACCGGAGGCCGAACCCACCGACGCACTGCCGGAGCTGATCACCATCGGCGCAAGCGGCGACGAGGTGCTCCGTCTGCAAAGCCGACTGACCGAGCTGGGCTATGTCGCCTCCCTCACGGGCAATTACGACAGCCTGACCGCTGACGCGGTATCCAGCATTCAGGACGCCATCGGCTGCGAGCGTAACGGCGTCGTTTCCCGCGCGCTGCTGGATTTCATTCTTTCCAAGGCTGCCCCGCGCAACGGCGCGCGCTTCTACGACAGCGTGCAGTCCTTCCGCAGCCTGACGCTGGGCGACAGCGGCGACGACGTGAGCATGCTGCAGCGCCAGCTGGGCGAGCTGGGCTACATGGACGCTGCTACCGGCGCATATGACGAGGCCACGCGCGACGCGGTGCTGCAGCTTCAGCAGACGCTGGGCTATGAAGCGCCGGACGGCGTGGCAAGCGTCGAACTGCAATGCTATCTGTTCGCCGAAAGCGGCCAGAGCTTTGTGGGAGACTGACCTAAGAATCATCGGCGTTATCCTCGCAAGTAAACGTCGACAATTCTCAGACAAACGTATACATAAGCGAGCGGCTCCTGTGACAGGAACCGCTCGTTCATTTAATTACCTTTTCTATTTCTCCGCTTAGCAGCCGGGCATCTGCATGCCGCCGGTCAGGCCGTCGCCCGCCATCATCGTTTCAAGAACGTCTATGTCGGTCGCAATGTCCAGCGCATCGTCCTTAAACAGATTCTCAAGCTGCTTCTCATACGCCTGAATCAGCGTATCCAGCACGCCCTCGATCTTTTTGCGGCTCGATACGATGCTCTCGCTCTGGTAGCTCTGATCCTCCAGCAGGTCGTAGCTCTTGAGCAGCTTCAGCGTGGTGGGCAGATAGTAATTCATAAATTTGCGCACGTCCGCTTCGCGCTCCGGGCGCTGAATGACCGCATGAAAAATATCCGCCGTAAGCATGCCGATGCGATCGATGCGCGCTGAAACCGCCTCGTCCTCGATCATCACGTTGAGCTGATACAGCTCGTTGAGCGTGCGTTCAAGCTCGTCGGCATAATTGCGCTGCTCGGGCTGCGGCTGCGCGGGCTTCGCCGCCGGTTCGGGCTTCGGCTCAGGCTTTGCCGCTCCGGCATTTTTCTGCTTATCGACGGGCGCGCTCGCCTTCGCCGCTTCAGGGCGCGCGGACGCCGCCGTCCCGTTGCGCAGCGTCTCCAGCAGCTCCGAAGCGACGTCCGCCCAATTCTTGCCGCCCGAGCTCCGCTCTTTTTCTGGCGCAGCGACCACCAGACAGCCCGCTTCCAGATCCAGATAGGCCTCCGACCCAAAATAGCCCTTCGCGATCATCTGGTTCAAGTCGCGGCGCACCTCGGCGATGGGGCGCTGATCCACCTTCGTAAATTCGCGCACGGGCACGCGCTCACGCATGCCGATCACGCCGCAATACTGATGAAAGCGCTCCACCAGCTTGCTGTCCTTGTCCCGCTTGCCAAAGGCCGAAAAGCACGCCAGCGCGGCGATAATGCCCACCACGGTGTTGATCGGCCGTATCGCGATCAGCACGATGCCCGCGATCAGCCAGCCCACGCCCTTTTTCGGCGCCTTAGGCATTTCAAAGCGGCCGTTATAGGTTTTTGCCATTTCAAGTATCACTCTCCTGTACGCGATTATAACCCTTGAATGTATAGTTTTCAATCTTTTTCATTCCAAAATGCGCGCAACTGACGGTTGAGCGCGCTCATACTGGTGATCCTTCGCACCTGCCAGTGCAACGGCGCCAGCTCGCGGTATTTTTCCGCCGCGTAACGCTCGTCCAGCAGCAGTACCACGCCGCGATCCGTCTCGCTGCGGATCACGCGCCCCGCCGCCTGAAGCACGCGCCGATAGCCCGGATAGGTATATGCCGCGTCCGTGCCGCCTTCAAAGCCATCGTCGTAGAGTTCGCGCAGCAGCTCCGATTCCGGATTCACCATGGGAATGCCGGTGGAAATGATCGCCGCGCCGCTGAGCAGATCATCCGGCAGATCCACGCCCTCGGAAAACACGCCGCCGAGCACAATGAACGCCAGCATGGATTTCTGCCGTCCCGGGCGAAACGCTGCCAGGAACGCCGCGCGCCTGTCCTCCCCCATGCCGCTTTGCTGGCAAAGAATTTCATCGTCCGGATAGCGCGTTCTGTAATACGCCGCCGCCTGCTTTAAATAGGCGTGCGAAGGAAAGCACGCCAGGTAATTGCCCGGATGCGCCTCGATCATCGCGTGCAGCACGCGCGCTACGGGCTCCATCGTCGACGCGCGATCCCTGAATTTCACGGAGACCGGCAGCCGCGCTACGAACAGATTCTCCCTTGGAAACGGCGATTCCAGCGTCAGCAGGCGGTTCTTATCCGTAACGGCCAGCTGCGCCGCGTAGAATTCGATGGGCTTGAGCGTGGCGGAAAACAGCGCGACCCCGCCCACGCGCGCAAACAGGCGATCCAGATATTTCTCCGGCGCGAAGCACCAGAGCTTGACCTCGATATGATCGTTTTCGCCTTCCGGACGGATGAGCGCGCGATAGGCCGCATCGTCAAACCGGCGTGCGACGCGCACAAACCACGCGCAGGCGCGCGCAAGCTCCAGCGTGTTCTCATCGCTCAGCCGCAACGCCTCTACGCGGTCTGAAAACGCCGACGCAGCCTGTGCCAGCCCCTCGGGCGGCGCGCTCATGGCGTCGTATTCCGCATCAGGACGCTTTAGCCTCGCCTCAAGCGCGGCAAGGGGCGCAGCCAGCGGGTCGTTTTCGCCGTAGACCTCCGCTGCCTGCGCGCGCAGTGCGCCCACCGCTGCGCCAGACAGCACCGCCGAGTACATTTCCCGTGCGCGGTCGATCAGGTTGTGCGCCTCGTCGATCAGCAGTCCCGCGCGGCTCTTTCTTTCGAAATGCCGCTTTAAATAAACGCGCGGATCCAGTGCATAGTTATAATCACAGATCACAGCATCGGCAAGCTCCGTCAGATCCAGCGACAGTTCGAACGGACATATCTCGTATTCACGCGCCAGCGCCGCGATCTCCTCCGCGCCGAAGGCCTGCGTGCGCATCGCGTCGCGCAGCGCGCCGCGGCGCTTGTCGTAATAGCTGTCGGCATACGGACAGCCGCCGCAGTCCGTCTTGCCCTGAAAGCATATCTTTTCCTTGGCCGTCACCGTCACGGAGCGCAGCTTCAGGCCGGAGGCGCGCATCAGCGCCAGCGCATTTTCCGCTGCGCGGCGGCCCGTGGTGCGCGCGGTGAGATAGAACACCGATGTGATCTTTCCCGCGCCCAACGCCTTCAGCGCGCCGAACAGCGCCGCCGCCGTCTTGCCGATACCGGTGGGCGCTTCGATCATGCAGCGCGCACCGGCGGCCATGGCGCGATAGACCTCGCGCGCCATTTCGCGCTGACCGTCCCGAAATTCCGGAAATGGAAACCTGAGCGCCTGAAGCGTGGGCGCACTGGCGTACTGCCAGCGCTCGCGCTCGGCCAGCGATTCGGCGTAGGGCTTCAAATAGGCCATGAAGCGCTCGGCGAGCTCGCGCGCCGTATATTCGCGGTGGAAGCGCTTTTCGCCGCCGCGCACGCCCGCATAGATCAGCTGCACGTCCGCGCCGGCCTTGCCGCCCTGCGCGCAGAAGATATGCGCGTATATCTCCGCCTGCGCCCAGTGCACCGGATAATCCTCCATCAGGATCTCGTTCGGATTCAACCGCGTGGTCTTGATCTCGATCACGCCCGCGTCTGCATACGTCATGCACACCGCGTCGGCGCGTCCCTGCACCAGCAGCCTGACGCCCGCGGCCTCGCATTCGAAAGCGGCGGGCGCTTCGATCTGCCACTCGGGCGCGAGCCGCTCCTGTATGGCGCGATGCCCCTCGCGCCCCTCCTGAAAGCGGCGCGCCAGCGCGGCGTTGTAGGCAAGGCTGCCCGACGCACAGGCATATTCGGCGATCGTGCGCACATTCACCCGATAGACCTCGCCCACGCCGCGCACCCCCATTCTTTCCCGCGCTTTTGCTTGACAGTCTGCCCGCGCGGTGGTAAAGTAAACATATATTCCAGTATATCGAATTATTTCCGTTTTTTCAAGTTTTTCAAGGCAGGAGGAATAAACAATGAAGCTCTATCCGCTTTTGATGGCGCCCTATTTCCGCCACGGCGCACAGACGCCCTGGGGCGGCGATACGCTGCGCGACATGCTGATGAAGCCCGCGCCGGAGCAGGCGGGCGAAAGCCTCGAGGTTTCCGCGCTGGAGGGCATGGAGAGTGTGGTGCGCAACGGCGCGCACGCCGGTCAAAGCCTCAGGCGCATATTTGAGCAGTGGGGCGCCGCGCTCACCGGAACCGAGGATCCGGTATTTCCGCTGATGCTGAAATTCCTGGACGCGCGCGATTCGCTCTCGCTTCAGGTGCACCCGGACGACGCCTACGCCGCCCGCGAGGGCAAGCTCGGCAAAACCGAGGCCTGGATGATCCTCAGCTGCGATCCTGGCGCAAAGCTCGCCTACGGCATGGACGCGGACGCCGACCCCGCCGAGCTGTTCGCCTCGGGCGATCCTGCCGCCATTGAAGCCGCCGTACATTGGAAAACGGTGCGTCCCGGCGACGTGTATTACATTCCCGCCGGTATGCTGCACGCCCTCGGTGCGGGCACGCTCGCCTATGAGATCCAGCAGTCCAGCGACGCGACCTATCGCGTGTGGGACTGGGGCCGCCTCGGCCTGGACGGCAAGCCCCGCGCGCTGCACACCCGCCAGGCGGGCGATGTGACGCGCCCCGAGCTGCAGCTCGATAAGATCTACGGTACGACCAGCCTCTGCCATGGCGGCAGCCGCACCTATTACATCTGCAACCGCTACTTTGAAATGTGCCGCCTGAACATCTCTGGCCGCATGCCGCTGAGCAACGGCCGCATGCACTTTGTAACGCCGCTCGCGCCCTGCCGCCTGATCTGGGAGGATGATGTGCTGGAGCTGAATCCGTTCGACACCGCCGTAATTCCGGCAGCGCTCGAGGGCGTGTCCATCGAATGCGACGGCGGCGACGGCAAGGCGCTGATGTCCTCGACCTCCGATCGAGCGGCGCTCCGCGCCGAGCTGGGCTACCGCGCCGAAAACGTGGCCGGTCTGTGCGAAGAATAGGCAAGAATCAAGAATATAATAGCAGCAATGCCGCGCGGCGCGTACATCGATCATTCATGTACCGTCACGCGGCATTCGTCATATCGTCCGTTTGTAGAAAACGCGGAAATCACGCACTCGCCCGCTGCGGCGGCGCGGACCCTTCCGCTTTCATCCACCGCAGCGACGCTCGGATCGCTGCTCGCCCAGGAGAGCGCAAGGTCGTCAGCGTATTCGGGGATCACATCCGCGCTGAGCGCAAGCACCTCCCCGATCCGCAGCTCGGCCTGCGTCTGCGAAAGCTCGACGCCCGCCACCGCCTGCGGATAGAGCGACGCCATTTCGCAGATATATTCTATCGAGGCGTCCGCGCCATCGGCGGTCTTCAGCCCCGTCAGCCTCAGCTGCCAGCGCTGGTTCTGCGCATAGCCCTCAATTCCCGCCGCCGCCAGATCGGGTCGGAGGATCAGACATGGGCCCGCGCCGTAGGCCTCGCGGCTGACGCGGCAGTAGCCGTCGCCGCTTTCATTGACAAAATCAAAATAAAAGCAGACGCCGCTTCCGAGCTCCGTGAGCTCCGCGCGCGGCTCGGAGGCGTCCAGATCGTAAAATGCGTCGTTCAGACTGACCGACCATGCCAGATCCGCAGCCATCATTTCCGCCGGAAACGCCCCCGCCGACGGCCATGCGACATAGCGCCAGTCGGCGTCGCCCTGCGCATCCACCGCATACATTGAAACGTAGCTCGCGCCGCTGCGCGCATTGGCCAGGCCAAAGCCCGTCTCGTGCATCAGCGGATTCAGCAGCCAGCGCCTGTGCCCCAGTACCGGCAGGTTGCCGTCACCATCGTCGCGCGCAAAATAATTCACGCCGTCGATCAGAATATCCGGCCGCATCCAGTTGAATCTGGCAATGTCGGAGCTCGCCGCGCCCAGGCTGCCGGACTGATACAACGCATCCGGCATGTCCTGCGGCTGCTCAGGCGCGTGAGAGAGGCGATCGTTGGCCGCCAGCAGCAGCGCAGCGTTTTGGCAGCGCAGCGTATACAGCGCGTTCAGGCGCACCTTCTCAAGCCCCGCCAGCGAGCGCAGGAAGTTCAGCTGCGCGAGCGCGGCATTCTGCGCGTCCTCGCTCAGCGCGCCCGCAGTGAAATTCTGCACGGACGCTTCCTCCAGATAGGGCGTTTCGCCGCTCCTGCACGCCCGCGCCGCATCGTAACGCGCGCGCATCTCGTCCCTCGTCATGGCCTGCGCGCCGGATACCAGCAGCGTCAGCGCCAGCAGAAGGACCGTCCATTTCCTCCGCATCGTTCGTCTCCGCATACCCGCAGGCGCGCTTTTTCGCGTCAAAATCGGGTTTAGTAAAAATAATAACAGTATATTCACCGGAAAAAGAGCAATTTCCTTCAAAAAGGGGCTTTTCAAACGACCCGTTTTCTGTTAAAATGAAAATACTATGGCGTATATGGCGCTTTATGCGTTCTGCCAGGCCTGCGGCGATCATCTGCGCAGGTGAATAAATATCACAGGGGGAATTTTTATGAAAGATTATCAAGCCAAGAATATCCGCAACATCTCCGTTGTCGGACATGGCAGCGAAGGTAAGACCACGCTCGTGGAAGCCCTGCTGTACACCGCCGGCGCAATCGACCGTCAGGGCCGCGTGGAGGACGGCTCCACCACCACTGACTTCGAGCCGGAAGAGACCAAGCGACAGATTTCCATCAGCGCGGCCATCGCCCCGCTGGAGTGGAAGGAAACCAAGATCAACCTGATCGATATTCCCGGCTACTTCGATTTCGCGGGCGAGCAGTCCGGCCCGCTGACCGTGTGCGAAGGCGCGCTGATCACCGTGGGCGCAGTTTCCGGCCTGAACGTTGGCGCGGAAAAGGCGTGGGCAATGTGCGATAAGACGCATACCTCCCGCATGATCGTCATCAACCAGATGGATCGTGAAAACGCCAACTTCGAAAAGGCGCTCTCCACCATTACCGAGAAATACGGCAGCCACATCGCGCCCATCGAGGTGCCGATCGTTGAAAACGGCAAGTTCACCGGCGTCGTGTGCGTGCTTGAGAATAAGGCCTTCATCGGCGAGGGCAAGACCCTGAAGGAAATCGCCATTCCCGATTTCGTGGCCGACGAGGTTGAATCCGCGCGCGAAGCCATCATGGAAGCGGCCGCGGGCGCTGAAGACGAGCTGATGGAGAAGTTCTTCGAAGACGGCGAGCTCTCCTTTGACGATATGATGCACGGCCTGCGCCAGGGCATTAAGGATGGCACGGTCGTTCCCGTGGTGTGCTGCTCCGGCATCACCCGCGTTGGTCTGAGCAAGGTTCTGGACAACATCATCGACCTGATGCCCTCTCCGGCCGGCACGTCCCTGACCGGCGTGAACCCGAAGAACGACGAGGAAGTCGAGCGCATCTGTGCCGACGACCAGCCCTTCTCCGCGCGCGTGTTCAAGACCATGGCTGACCCGTTCGTGGGCAAGCTGAGCCTGATGAAGGTCATGTCCGGCACGCTGACCGGCGATATGCTGCTCTACAACGCCAATGCTGAAAAGAATGAAAAGCCCGGCACCATCTACACCCTGAAGGGCAAGAAGCAGACGCCCACCCAGAAGGTGTGCGCGGGCGACATCTGCGCGCTGGCGAAGCTGCAGTCCGTAGCGACCGGCAACACCCTGTGCGACGGCAACAACCCCGTGAAGTTCCCCGAGATCGAATTCCCGGCGCCCTGCATCTCCAAGGCCGTATACGCCAAGAAGGCTGGCGAGGAAGATAAGATCTTCTCCGGTCTGGCGCGCCTGATGGAAGAAGATCCCACGATCACCGTTTCCAAGAACGTGGAAACCACCGAATCCGTGCTGAGCGGCCTGGGCGAGATGCACATTGAGGTTGTCGCCCGCAAGCTGGCCAGCAAGTTCGGCGCAGAGTGCGTGCTGCAGGATCCCAAGATCCCGTATCGCGAGTCCATCCGCAAGCCGATCGACGTTGAAGGACGCCACAAGAAGCAGTCCGGCGGCCACGGCCAGTTCGGCGACGTCAAGATCAAGTTCCGTCCGAACGCTGATCCCGATGATACCGAATTCCACTTTGTTGATTCCGTTGTCGGCGGCACCGTACCGCGTAACTTCATCCCCGCGGTTGAAAAGGGCCTGCGCGACAACATCAAGCACGGCGTGCTCGCCGGCTTCCCCGTGGTAGGTCTGACGGCTGAGCTGTACGACGGCGGCTACCATCCGGTCGACTCCTCCGAAATGGCGTTCAAGACCGCTGCCCGCCTCGCGTTCAAGCAGCTGACCGGCGCCAACCCGATCCTGCTCGAGCCCATCTACCACATCGAGGTGGATGTGCCGGATCAGTACATGGGCGACATCATCGGCGATATGAACAAGCGCCGTGGCCGCATCATGGGCATGGACAAGGTCGGCGAGCTGCAGCGCGTGACCGCTGAAGCGCCGCTGTCCGAGATGTTCAAGTATGCTACGGATCTGCGCTCCATGACGCAGGCGCGCGGCTCCTTCACGATGAGCTTTGAGCGTTACGAGGAGGTTCCCGCTGCGGACGCGAAGAAGATCATCGAATCCTGCAAGCGTGAAGACGAAGACGAGGATTAATTCCCCTATACTTCCCCATTCGACCGCCGCGGCATATGCCGCGGCGGTCGGCCTGTCAAAAAAGGTCGCAAAGAGCGGCCTTTTTTGATAAAAAAATCCCCGAAGGTCGAAGTAGCGATATAGATGCCGCCGCCTCGAACTTTGGGGATTCGCGAAGAACCTAATCCTTCGACAAATGAAATGCAATAGCGCCTAGCCTCGAAATCATCCAAAGGCATACGTCGCGGAGTATGTTTTTAATTTTTCGAGTAATCGAGGCATTCGTTTTTATCTCCGGTTCGGGTGGAGTGGAAAAATGTTTATCCGTCACAAATTCGTGCCCAATGAATCCGCTTCTAGTCACAAAACTATTCATTACTGTTTTTCTTCCCTCCGACAAATTAAAAAATGGCGGATCAGCTCTGGTGTGAGTGATCCGCCTATGGTGTTGTTTGGGGTTGTGTGTGTGGGGGGCTAGTCCATGAAGGGCCGGTTGACAGAGTCATTCGAAAAGGGGCTCGATTTTAGATATCGTAGCAGCGCACTGCTCATATCCCCTAACGGTGAGCATTTGTCCATCAGACAAAGACACTCTTAAATCGGATTTTCCGCTCAAATCGGCTCGAGTATAGTAATCGTGCCAATCTCGTTCCGGTCCAGCGTTATCGTATTCGTCTCGGGAAGTTGCCGTCTTATATACCCATACGACCAAAGTTCTATCTTCCGAGTGTAGCGTTATTACGAAGTCTCCCTCAGGGATGTCTTTTCCGACAATGTAATCCCCATCGTATAGCATTGCGTTCCCTTTTTCGAACAAAGTATCAGATATCTGCTTTTGCAATTCAATCAAATCCTCGACATTGTAACCTGACAAATCGATGTCCGTTTCGGCATACGCCATACCAACAAACGCGAGTAACACGCAGACTATCAAGGACGCTATTCTCTTCACGAACCATCACTCCTTAAATAATATCAATCATACTCATTATAACATTTTTACGAACAGTGTCAAGCTCAATATCCAGCCCCTAATCCGCACAAATATCCAGCCCCTAATCCGCGCTACATCCTTATTTCTATTTCTTTAAGGACACATATTGCCACGCCTTGCCCGAATATGCTATAATAAGGGGTAGGAGGATTTTCCGGATCTTCCCGGTTGGCGCGAGGCAAACGGCGCGCCGATCATTCATCTGCACATCTGCCGAGAACGGAGGACATACATATGAAGGTAATTCTGCTTCAGGACATCAAGGGCACCGGCAAGAAGGATCAGATCCTTGAGATTTCGGACGGCTATGCGCGCAACTATCTGCTGCCCCGCAAGCTGGCGCGCGAGGCGACGGCGGAGGCGCTCAATTCCGTAGAACGCGCCCGCAGCGCCGACAAGCACCGCGAGGACGTGAAGCGCGCCGACGCCGAAAAGCTCGCGCGCGAGCTGAAGGGCAAGGTCATTCAGCTGAGCGTGCGCGGCGGCGAAAACGGTAAGATTTACGGCTCCGTCACCAACGACCAGATCGCCGAGGCCATGCGTGAGCAGCTGGGCGTGGATGTGGACAAGCGCAAGATCGAAGCCGAGGAGCCGATCAAAACGGCTGGACAGGCATTCATCAACCTCAAGCTGATGTCCGGCGTGTCCACGCGCATGATCGTGAACGTAAAGGTCGTCACCCGCTAAGCCGGAGGAATTTCATAAATGGAAGATTACATCCCCGTTCCGGCGGCACAGGGCGTACCATGCCATCCGGAATCGGAACGCAGTGTGCTGGGCGCAATGCTCCGCTCGCACGAAGCGGCGCTGCTGGCTCTGGAGACGCTTCAGCCGGGCGACTTCTATGATCCCGCCAATCGCGAAATATACGCTGCGATGCAGGCCATTACCGTATCCGGCCAGCCGATCGATCTGGTAACGCTGGACGAGGAGCTGAGCCGCCGCGGCAAGCTGGTCGCTGTGGGCGGCGCGGCCTACCTGGTGGAGCTGAGCCGCAGCGTGCCCTCCGCCGTGAACGCGCGCGCCTATATCCGCATCGTCGATGAAAAATCGACGCTGCGCAAGCTGATCGCCGCCTCGGAAAAGATCAGCCAGGCCTGCCATGCCGAGGAACGGGATACGCAGGATATACTTGAAGAGGCTGAAAAGCAGATCTACGACATCACCATGCGCAAGGGCGGCGAGGAGCTGACCGCGATCCAGCCAGTGCTGCTCAAAACCTTTGAGCGCATCGAGCAGCTGGTTAAAAACCATGGTCGCGTGGACGGCGTGGAGTCTGGCTATGCCGAGCTGGACGAGCTGCTCACGGGCTTTCATCCCGGCGAAATGATACTGGTCGCCGGTCGCCCCGCTATGGGCAAAACGAGTATCGGCATGAATTTTATTGAAAACGCGGCCATACGCACCGGCAAGAAGGCGGCGGTATTTTCGTTGGAAATGCCTGCCGAACAGCTGGCGATGCGTATGCTCTGTACCGAGGCGCGCGTAGATATGCAGAAGGTGCGGCGCGGACAGATCGACGATACCGATTGGGGCAAGCTCTGCGACGCAATGATCAGCATCGGCCCAACGTCCATCTATGTGGATGCAACGCCCGGTATTTCCGTATCGCAGATCCGCTCCAAGGCGCGCCGCCTTCAGCTGGAGCACGGGCTGGACATTATCCTGATCGACTATCTCTCGCTGATGAGCGCCGCAGGCAGCTTCGGCAGCCGTCAGGAGGAGGTCGCACAGATCTCGCGCGGCCTGAAATCGCTGGCGCTGGAGCTGAATGTGCCGATCATTGCACTTCAGCAGCTTTCGCGCGCGCCGGCTGGACGCGCCAATCACCGCCCAATGCTTTCGGATATTCGCGAATCCGGTGCGATCGAGCAGGACGCCGACGTGGTAATGTTCGTGCATCGCGAGGACTACTACAACCCTGACACGGCGGAGAAGAACATCGCTGAGCTGATCATTGCCAAGCAGCGCAACGGCTCTCTGGGCACCGTCAAGCTCGGCTGGAAGGGCGAATACACCTGGTTTATGGATCTTTCGCCGCAGGCGCGCGAGGCGCGCGGCGCATAAGCGTCCGCAGTCCCGAAGGGAGCGATCGTTTTTTGCAAGCTGAACGTTTTCTGCAAAAATACCGCGTGCTCGAGGGCATCCTCGAAAAGCGCTACGAAGGTGAAAAACTGAATTATTCCAGCGTCGTGATCGAATACCTGCACGACGCAGATTCCTACGGCATTCGCACGGAGCTGGATCTGCTGCGCGAGATCCGAAACCTGCTGTCCCACAATGCAGGCCAAAGCGGACAGCCCGTGGTAGAGCCGTCCGGCGAAATGCTGGATCTGCTCGACCGCGTGACCGAATTTGTGAAAACGCCGCGTCTAGCTGTGAATTTCGGCACGCCTGCGCAGGATATTCTGAGCGCGCACCCAAACGACAGCCTGTTTGACATCATGCGCAGCATGGTGAAAAACGGCTATTCGCATGTGCCGGTGATCGACCACGGCAAAATGGTCGGCGTGCTCAGCACGCGCAGCGTGTTCGATCATCTGGCAGAATTTGGCGCGGAGGGATTCAGGCCCGACGCGCGCATTGCCCAGCTCGGGGAACGCATTCGCCTCGATCGTCAGAGCGGCGAGCGCTATCTGTTCATCGATGCGGACGCCACTATTCTCAGCGTCAGCCGCGCGTTTCGGCGTTATAGCGAACGCGACCGGCGCCTGAGCGCCGTATTCGTCACGGAAGGCGGCGCACCCAACGAACCGTTGATCTGTATGCTCACGCCCTGGGACGTGCTCGGCGACAGGAGCTTTGCAAAGGAGAATGATGTTTAGTATGGAACAGCAGCCCCGCGCGATCTGCGAACCTTTTGAGGACACGCTCGAATCCATGCGCAAGGAATATGCACAGATCCAGGGCGTGTACGCCGCAGCCATACGCGAAATCAACGCGCGCCTGCAAACGCTTAACCAGGAATTCTCTTTTCAGCACCGCCACAACCCGATCCACCACCTGGAAAGCCGCGTCAAGACGCTGCCGAGCATCATCAAAAAGCTGAAAAGCACCGGCTTCCCCGTGTCCATCAGCAGCGCCAAGAAGAATCTGCATGATATTGCGGGTGTGCGCGTGGTCTGCCGCTATGTGGCCGACATTTACCGCATCGCTGACCTTCTGCTGGCGCAGGACGATATTTCGCTGATCCTGGAAAAGAACTATATCAAAAATCCGAAGCCCAACGGCTACCGCAGCCTGCATATCGTGGTGGACGTGCCGGTCTACCTCTCGCAGGGCAAGCTGTACATTCCCGTAGAGATTCAGATCCGCACCGTCGCAATGGACTTCTGGGCGACGCTGGAGCACGGCATTCGCTACAAGGCCACCGAGGAGGTACCGCAGTCGATCATCGACGAGCTGCGCGAATGCGCGAATGTAATCACTGAGACCGACTACAAGATGCAGGACATCTTTCAGGCGCTTCAGCGCGTGCACGATGTGGACGAATCCTATCGCGATGAAGTGGTTTCCGAAATAATGCAGAAATGACCCTCCGCGCCGCCAGCCATACCTGCGGCGCGGTTTTCTTTAAAGGATAAAATTAGCAAAATGCGCGCGCCATTCATTGACAAAAAACAATATTTCAGCTATAATTAATTAAGTATATTAATAATACCGACGAAGGAGCGCCGATATATGGACTTCAAACAGCTGGAATCATTTGTCGCAGTGGTAGACGAGGGCAGCTTTTCCAACGCCGCAGCGCGTCTTCAACTATCCCAGTCCATGGTGACCATCCATATTCGGAATCTCGAGGCCGAGCTGGACACGCGGCTGCTGAACCGTACCACGCGCTCCATGGAGCTGAGCAGCGACGGGCAGACGTTTTATTATTACGCCAAGCAAATGCTCAAGCTCAACCGCGATAGCCTGTTCGCACTCACTCGTGCGGATCAAAACGAGCACGCCATCAACATCGTCGCCACGCCCTACACCAGCCGCTACTATCTGGCCAAGCGTATCGCCGAATTTGAGCGCGCGCATCCGGATACCAGCTTCAACATCACAGTCTGCTACAATTCGGAAATTCTGAACAAGCTGCGCGCGGGCGGCTTTCAGTTTGCCTTCTGCAATACCAAGATTATGGACGCGGATTATGCCGTGCACCATTACAACAGCGCCAAGCTGGTGGTCATCACCTCGAATACCGATCGATTTAAAGCACTGCAGGGCAAGCCATTTCCGAATGAGCTCTTCGGAAAGGAACGCATCATCACCCGCAGCAGCACATCTGCGCTGCAGCAGGAATTCCTGCGCTGGGTCAAGCAGAATCTGCCGGGCACGAAACTGGATATTGCCGCCGCCGTGGACGATACGGAAACCATCAAGCACCTCGTGGCCAAGGACACTGGCATTTCTGTGATTTCCGAAGTCGCCGTGAACGAATATGTGGCAAGCGGCAAGCTGCTCTCCTTCTCGCTGGAGGGTACCATGCCCCACCACCTGTACTTTGTGAGCAAAAAGAAATACCTGTCTGTGCCGCAGATGCAATTTCGGGATTTCATACTTTCGGGCATCGGGCATGAGCAGCAAGAATAGAATCGAAAATCCAATCCCTTACCCATTTTACGCCCGGAAATCTGGAAAGCTTTAGCAAAAACGGGTGAGGGCGGTAGTGGTAATAGTGTTTGCTTCCCCGTCCACAGGCTGAAAAAAAGATTATGATAAGCTAAGACCGCGTTTCAGCTTGAAACGCGGTCGATGTTTTAGAACAGAAATCTGCAAAGCTGGAATCTTGCGGGGCGATGGCGCTAAAGAAACGCCGACGCTTCTTACATCAGTCCACCACGACGCCCTTTTTCAATATCACGTTGGCGTAGAGCGCCGTTTCGCCGCTCATGATCACCACGCTGGACTTCTCGCGCGTGCGATCATAGAACGCGCCGCGCTCGATCTCCTCAAAGCACTCGGCGCCGCGCGCGTCATATTTGCTCACGATCTGCTTGTAGGTGTCCCAGATGGGCGTCTCCACCGTGTCACCCGGCACCTTTGCCATCAGCATGACCGGATGCGCCACATAGGTATCCAGCGGCATCACCTTCAGAATCGCATCCAGGATTTCCGGCACGCCATGACCATCCATGCGGATCTCGATCTTCGCGTTCGTGTGTCCCGGAAAGTTGCCGTCGCCAATGGTCAGCTCGTCGCCATGACCCATCTCGCACAGAATCTTCAAAAGCTCCGGTGAAAGAATCTTCGGAATGCCCTTCAACATTTTGCTTCTACCTCCAAGCGTTCAAATTAGAGCGTGCGCCGCTCAGCTAATCCCATTATACACCATTTCGGCGTACCCGTCTCCGCAAAAAATGTTCTTTCACGCCTATTTTATTGTACTTTTTTCACATTTGGGTGTATAATAGGCATAAAAGCGCCTTTGCGCACATTTTGGAGGTACGCATGATTAATATCAAAGCACTGCTGGGCGACCTGCCTGCCGCGATCCAATACGTCGTTATTATCGGCCTGATTCTGGTCATTCTCTATGTCTGCCTGCTGCTGACGCGCCTGATCGGCAAGGGACGCGGCGCGGAACAGCGCTACGACGATCCGGAGGCCTATGAAAAGAGCGTGCCGGATCTCTTTGCATCCACCTTTCTAAAGCGCAAGGCGAAGGAGAGCTTCCCCGACGCAGATAAAACGACCGAGGACAAGCCTGAATAAGCTATCGTTACCTGGGTATCGTATCCAGATTCGGCGCGGGCGCAAGCTCCGGATGCGGCAGCAGATCATTTCGCTGTGCCAGCCAGTTCAGCTGATCGGCAAGCGCACCGCAGAACGCATCCAGCGTCTCCAGCTGGTTAAGGCGCTCCAGCGCCGCGTGCCAGCCGCTGAGTCCGGCAAGATACCAGCTCGCATACTTTCGCATTTCACATATGGCGAAGCGCTCCGGCTTCTGTTCGCACAGCCGCCGCGCCAGCCTTTCAAGCAGGCATATGCGCTCCTCAGCGCCGCGCACGGGCGGGGTTTTCCCCTGCTCCAGCAGGGCGATGTCCTGAAATATCCACGGATTCTTCAGCGCCGCACGGCCGATGCACACGCCGTCCGCTCCGGTCTGCTCCATAAAGCTGCGCGCATCCTGCGCCCGTGTCACACCGCCGTTGGCATACAGCGGAATCTGCACCGCTTCACGCACGGCGCGCATCGCCTCGATGTTCGGCTGACCGGTGTAGCGCTGCTCGCGCGTGCGGCCGTGCAGTATGATCTCAAAGCAGCCCGCATCCTGCGCCATGCGGCACAGCTCGGGCGCGACAATGTGCCTGTTATCCCAGCCGAGCCGCAGCTTCAGCCGAACCGGCATGCTGACCGCCGCGCATACGGCTCGCAATATTTCCTGCGCACGCGGCAGATCCAGCAGCAGCGCGGAGCCATTGCCGCTGCCCACCACGCAGCGCGCGGGGCAGCCCATGTTAATCTCAACTGCATCAAAGCGGTTCAGCGCCTCAAGGCGCCGCGCCGCCTCCGCCATCACTGCCGGATCGTTGCCGATCAATTGCGCAGCCAGATATTTTTCCTCCGGACGGCGCAGAAGCAGCGCCTCGGCCGCCGAACTGCGCTTGCGGCGCATGCGCGCCAGCCCCAGCGCGCCGATCATTTCCGTGGTCGCGCCGTCTGCGCCATATTCAAAGCACACGCTGCGCAGCGGCGCGCCGCTCATGCCGTCCATCGCCGCCAGCAGGCATTTCATTTTCAGCGTTATCCACTCCTTTGAAAGCGAGGTCTCCCCCACCATGCCGCAGCCATCCATTCTCGAAATCGACCTGCACGGCAAAAATACTTATCAGGCGCGCGTCGCCATCGACGCGGCGCTGCGCCGAGCCAGCGCCGCCACCTACCGCATCCGGCTGATTCACGGCTGCAATCTCGGCACGGCGATTCTGGATTTCATCTGGGATACCTATGAAAACCATCCGCGCGTGCTGCGGCTCGCCGAGGGTGCAAACCGCGGCATTACGGAGCTGGTACTGCGCGAATACTGAACGCGCTAAAGCGCATTTGGTTTGAACCTGCGCCGTATCTCCGCGGCGCCGCGCGCGAGCAGCGCATCTGCGTCCGCGCCGAGTAGCGCCGCCAGATAGCGCATCTCGTCCGCCGCACCCTGAACGTGCGGCACAAGATAGGCGCCCGCGTCGCTGCCGGGCGCAATGATGCCGCCCATCGCCGCAAAGGCGCGCAGATTCCGCTGCTGTCCTTCCAACAGCGGCTCGAGCACCGCATCCGGATACCGCCCGCAGCCGAGCAAATTGCCGATGGTGGCCAGCGTCGGCGTCCATACCGTACCGTGCGCGGCCATGGCGCGCAGCGCCGCAGCGTCCAAATACGCGCCATGCTCCACTGAATCCACGCCAGCCTCCGCCGCCGCGCGCACCGTGGCCGCGCCGTTGGCGTGCGCCATCACCGAAAAGCCCTCGCCATGCGCGATGTGTATCATCTCCGCGACGGTCTCATCCGGCAGCGGCGCGCTCGTGATCACGCCGTAATGGTTGAAATCCATCAAGCCCGAGATCATGATCTTGATAAAATCCGCGCCGAGCATCTTCGCCTCGGCAACCAGCGCGCGATACTGGCGCAAATCCTCGAAGCCGCGGCCGATGAAGCTGCCGTAATGGCCGCGACAGTAGATCGGAAACGCGGGCGCGCGGTAATCGATGTCGTATTCCGGTGCAAGCCGCGCCGCCGCCATGCACACGCCCCAGGCGTCGCCGCCGTCGCGCAGGAAGGTCACGCCCTGCGCCGCATACGCCCGCAGGCGCTCGCGGATCAGCGCCTCATCCGGCTCGATGCGCTGGTGATCGATTGCGGCGCGATAATACACGCCGTCCAGTATCATATGAATATGGCAGTCGCACGACATGGCTTCATCCCCTTATACGATCATTTTAAAACACAAAGATTGTTTTTTCAACCGCATTAACGCATGCAGCGCGCTTGACTCGCAGTTTATTTTGGTTTAAAATAGGGCTGTGTGCATGATTTGCGCTGCGTTTCGGGTATAAATAATCCTGGGAGGTGTTCAAATGAACCTGAAGGGATCCAAAACCGAAACGAACCTGCAAACGGCCTTCATGCAGGAATGTCAGGCGCGCAGCCGCTATACGCTGTTTTCAGAAACCGCGCGCCGCGAGGGCTACGAACAAATCGCAGCGATTTTCAATGAGACCGCCGAAAATGAGCGCGCCCACGCGCAGATCTGGCTGAATGCGCTGGGTGAAATGGGCTCGACCCTGCAAAACCTGAACAAGTCCGCCGAGGGCGAGAATTACGAATGGACGCAGATGTACGACTGCTTTGCCCGCGAAGCGGAGCAGGAGGGCTTTGTGGAGCTCGCGGCGAAATTCCGCGCCGTAGGCGAAATCGAAAAGGCGCACGAGGAGCGCTACCGCCGCCTGCTGAGCAATATGGATTTGCAGGCTGTGTTCTGCAAAAGCGGCGAGGTCATCTGGCAGTGCCGGAACTGCGGCCATCTGGCAACGGGAACGATAGCGCCCGAGACCTGTCCGGTATGCGGGCACGCGCAAAGCTATTTTCAGGTCAAACCCGATAATTATTAAGGATCGTTCTTTAAGCCTGCCGGTGCGCGCGCACCGGTTTACATAATGGGAGGATATGAAAAATGAAGATTCGCTACAACGAAAACCAGGAGATCGTGGACAGCGTGAAGGAAGGCCTGAAGCGTACGGGCGGTTACTGCCCCTGCCGCCTGGCGCGCACGGAGGAAAACAAGTGCATGTGCAAGGAATTCCGCGATCAGATCAAGGATCCGAACTTTGAAGGCTATTGCCACTGTCTGCTGTACTACAAGGAAAAATAAAGCGTCGTCGACGTATTCGCATACGCGCTTAAGACGCGCTTTTGCTGCTTCGTGCCCTTCAACGTAAAATCGCCGGAACCATACAAACGGTTCCGGCGATCGCTTTTGCGCCAAAGATCATCTGTCCTCTCGGAAATAGGCCAGTCCCAGGCTCTGGGGCGGCTGATCCTCGCGCTTTTTACGAATGCTGGTGAAAATCAGCACAAGTATGGTAACGAGGTATGGCAGCATTTTCAGCAGCGGCTTGGTGGCCATGGTCACATTGATCCAGCTGATATTGGAAATATAGCTGCTGCAGCTGAACAGAAAGCCGAATATCGTAGAGCCGATAATGGTCATATGCGGGCGCCACAGCGCAAAGATTACCAGCGCGACGGAGAGCCAGCCCAGACCCTCCAGGCTTTTGTAGGCCTCGGTAGACGCCATGTAATCAATGATATAGTAGAAGCCGCCCAGACCCGCGATACCGCAGCCGATGCAGGACGCGCCGTACTTGTACCTGCTGACGTTCACGCCCATTGCGTCCGCCGTCGCCGGACTTTCGCCCACTGCGCGCAGGTGCAGGCCGATCTTCGTGCGATAGAGCACATAGGAGGCAGCGATGGCGATAATCACGCCCATGAAGAACATCACGCCCAGATACTGGAACGCGTCTGTCCTGCCCGCAAACGGCCAGCGGTACAGCTGCTTGGGGCCGACCAGATAGACGGTCTCGTCCATCTCGCTCATGATGACCTTCATCAGGCCAACGCCGAACGTGGTAAGCGCGAGGCCGGTCACGTTCTGGTTGGCGCGCAGCGAAACCGTCAGGAAGCTGTAAATCAGCCCCATCAGCGTGCCCATGGCGAGCGAGCCCAGAATGCCCAGAACGACGATCATAAACGCGGGCAGCGAGGACTTGCCGATCATGTTCAGCACCAGGCATCCGCCTGCGCCGCCCATGCACATCACGCCGGGAATGCCCAGGTTCAGCTGGCCGCCCTTTTCGGTGATGATCTCGCCGGTGGAGCCATACATGAAGGTCGCGCCAAAGGCGAGAGAATCGATCAGGAAATTCAACCAGATGCTCATTTGACGCCCTCCTTGATCGCAGCGTGCGTCCTGCGGCGCAGCTTTACCTTGTAGTTGATGAAGAATTCGGAGCCGATGATGAAGAACAGTATGATGCCCACGATGACGTCAGGGATTGCGCCGCTGACGTTAAAGTCCTGCGAGATCTGCGCCGCGCCCTGGTTCAGCAGCGTGATCAGGCCGGAGGTCAGCAGCATGACCAGCGGATTAAAGTGCGCCAGCCACGACACCATGATGGCGGTAAAGCCCTGCCCGCCGATGGACTCGGTAGTAATGCTCTGGTCGAGTCCTGCGCCGATCAGATAGCCGGTCAGGCCGCACAGCAGGCCGCTGACGATCATCGTGCGAACGATGATCTTTTTCACGTTCATGCCGCTGTACTGCGCGGTGCGGATGCTGCTGCCGACCACAGAGATTTCATAGCCCTGCTTGCTGTAATTCAAATAAATGTGCAGCGCGATCGTCAGCAAAAGCGCGATCAGGATGATCAGGAAATAATCGTGCACCACCGACGGCAGCTTGCCGACGGACAGCTTGCCCAGAGAGGACGAGCCGCTGGGCACCCAGACCACCAGAAAATAGCTGACGGCGTTGATGGCCACATAATTCATCATCAGCGTAAAGAGCGTTTCGTTGGTATTCCACTTTGCCTTGCAAATGGCGGGAAACACCGCCCAAATCGCACCGCAGAGCAGCGCCGCTGCAAGCATCAGCACCAGCAGCAGCCATTCCGGCACGCTTCCGCCCAGGTAGAACGCCACGGCAATTGCGCCCCAGACGCCCATCAGCGTCTGTCCTTCTGCGCCCGTATTCCAGAAACGCATGCGGAATGCCGGCGTGACGGCCAGCGAAATGCACTGCAGCACGGCCATGTTCTTGAAGAACTTCCACATCTTGCGGGATGTGCTGAAGGAGCTCTTCACCAGGAAGCTGGAATAAAAATCGAGGATACTCTTGCTGCCGGAGCGCAGCTTATCGCTGAGAATATAGGCAACGCCGCCGCACACCACGAGCCCCAGCAGGATCGCAGTCAGGCGAATCAGCCATGCCTTTGCGGCGGATATGCTCTCGCGCTTGGAAAGATGAAGCAGCGGCTCATTTATGGGCGTATTTCGCTTTTCGTTCATCACGCATGCTCCTTTGCAGTGTTATCCGTTTTCGTCATCAGAAGCCCAATCTCCTCTTTGGTCGCCGTGCGCGCATCCACAATGCCGGTCACAGCGCCGGAATTGATCACCATGATCCGGTCGCAGAGCGCCAGCAGCACGTCCAGATCCTCGCCGACGAAGATAACGGCTACGCCGTTCTCCTTCTGCCGGTTCAGCAGATTGTAGATCAGGTACGAGGAATTGATGTCCAGACCGCGCACGGGATACGCCGCCATCAGCACCTTGGGTGTAAACGCGATCTCGCGCCCCAGCAGCACCTTCTGGATGTTGCCGCCCGAGAGCCTGCGCACGGGAATATTGACGCCGGGGGTAATGACCTCCAGCTCCTGGATGATCTCCTCCGCCTGCGCAAGCGGCCTTTTCCGGTCGACGAAGCCCGCATGCCCCTTGCGGTAGCTGCGCAGCATCATATTATCCGAGATGCCCATGCTGCCGACCAGACCCATGCCGAGGCGATCCTCCGGAACGAAGGACAGATGGATGCCCAGCGAACGAATCTGCAGGGGCGTCTTATCGCGAAGCGACATAACCTCGTCCTCGCGGAAGAGCACATCGCCGCTGTTGACCTGCCTGCGGATCTCCGAACGGCTCTTGCCCTTGAACGAAACGGGCTGACCCGCGCCGTCGTGGAAGGCATCCTTTTCCGCCATTTCGCACACGCGATTGAGCGATTTATGGAAGAAGGTAACGGGCTTATCCTTCTTGGGATTGATAAAGATAATCTCGCCGCTGTCCACCGGCTGAAGACCGGTAATGGCCTCGAGCAGCTCCTTCTGGCCGCTGCCCGCGATGCCCGCGATGCCGAATATCTCGCCGCCGTTAACCGTAAAGCTCACATCCCTGACAACGGCGCGTCCCTCTTCATTTTTGCAGCTCAGGTGCTTGATCAACAGGCGCGGCGAAGGGTTCACCGGATCCTTGCGCTCGATGTTCAGGCTGACCTTCTTGCCGACCATCATCTCGGTGAGCTCACTCTCGTTGGTCTCGGCAGTTTCCACCGTTCCAACGTGCTCGCCCTTGCGCAGAATGGCGACGCGGTCGGAAACCGACAACACCTCATGCAGCTTATGTGTGATGATAATAATGGACTTGCCATCCGCCTTCATGCGCCTGAGCACATCAAACAGGCGATCGATTTCCTGCGGCGTAAGCACCGCGGTCGGCTCGTCCAGAATCAGTATGTCCGCACCACGATAGAGCATCTTGATGATCTCCACGGTCTGCTTTTCGGATACGGACATATCGTAAATGCGCTTCTGCGGCTCGATGTGGAAGCCGTATCGGTCTGCGATCTCCGCGACGCGCTCGTTGACGCTCTTCAGATTATACCTGCCCTCTTCCTTGAGCCCCAGCACGATATTCTCAGACGCAGTAAATAGATCCACCAGCTTGAAATGCTGATGAATCATGCCAATCTTCAGCGCATACGCATCCTTGGGTGAACGGATAACGACCTCGCGGCCATCCATGTAGATATGACCCTCATCGGGATAATAAATGCCGGCAAGCATGTTCATCAACGTCGTCTTGCCGCAGCCGTTTTCGCCCAAAACAGCCAAAATTTCGCCCCGGTATACATCCAGGTCTACGGAATTATTCGCAACGACACTGCCAAACGTCTTGGTGATGCCGCGCATGCTCAGTGCGATCTTTTTCTGCACAGTCTGCCTCCGAATCATATGCATTGAATATGGCATCCTCCGGGAACCGCATTTTGCCGTGAAGCGATTCCCAGAGGTCGCCACACTGAAATGTCGGTCTGCCCCCTTAAAGGGAGCAGACCGAGCGAACTTGCCTTGGATTAGAACTTGCTGTTCAGCAGCTCGATGCCGTCCAGCTGGATGTCGAAGTAGGGCGCGGAGCGGAACTCGCTCTCATGGAAGTAACCGTCCAGAACCACCTCGGTATCGGGGGTGAAGGCTTCGTCGGTATCGACGTCCGCCATGTAGGTTTCGATCTTGGTGCCATCCTTGAGCATGAAGTTGTCGGCGGCGGTATCAAAGACCTTGACTTCGCCGTTTTCCAGCGCAGCCTTGGCGGCCTCGATGGCTTCCACGGTGCCGGCGGCGGCCACGTTGGTGTTGATGTCGGTCAGCACGACGGAGCCGGTAGCGATGGTGCCAGTCCAGTCGGTGTCAATGGCTTCGCCTGCGGCGTTCTGGCTCACGATATACTCAAAGTAGGGCGCCCAGTTGATGCGGGAGGATACGATGAAGGTGTTCGGGCAGCTTTCGATGGTGGAGCCGTTGTAGGAAACGTTGGGGATACCGGCGTTTTCACAGGCCGTGGGCGCGCCCATGGAGTCGGCGTGCTGGGAGATCAGGTCGCAGCCTGCGTTAATCAGCGCTTCCGCCGCGGTCTTTTCTTCCTTCTCATCATACCAGGAACCGGTGAACTGAACCTTCATCTGAACGTCGGGGCAAACGGACTTTGCGCCGAGATAGAAACTGGTGTAGCCGGAAATAACCTCAGCATAGGTGAAGGCGCCGACATAGCCCATCGTGGGAACCTCGCCCTTGAGCTGACCGTTTTCCTTGAGCTCGTTCAGCTTCATGCCCGCCGCGATGCCGGCCAGATAGCGGCCCTCATAGATGGCAGCAAAGGCATTGTGGAAGTTGGCCAGGTTTTCGGTGTGCGCCATGGTGCCGGTGGCGTGGCAGAATTCAACGTCGGGGCACTCCTTGGCAGCCTGCAGCATGAAGGTCTCATGGCCGAAGCTGTCGGCGAAGATAACGGTGCAGCCTTCATCCACCAGATCCAGCGCGGCTTCGTAGCACTCGTTGGATTCGGGAATGTTGCGCTTGATGATCAGCTGATCCTCTTCCAGACCCAGGGCTTCAACCGCTTCATAAACGCCGTTGATGAAGTTCAGGTCGTAGGTGGAATCCTCGTCGTGCAGCAGGATGACGCCCAGCTTAACGTCGGAAACGTCGGCATAGGCCGTGCAGACAAAGGCGGTCAGGCACAGAACCAGAGTCAGAACCAGAGCAAAGATCTTTTTCATTGAGCTTCCCCTCCGTGTTTTGTTGCTTATCGGGTACGCATTTATCATACACGATGAAAGTTATAAAACAAGGTATGGATTGTAAAATAGCGAACATTCATCATATTAATTGCGCGTATATTCGCAAATTTCCGAACATTCATTTTAGAATCCACCGGTTTTCAGCTCGATACTTCGCAAATTTGGGCTCTCCATGCCCGAAGTGACCTAACGGAATGCAGCGAATACATTTGCACAGTCCGCACCCTGAAAAGCCATTGGGCTGCGCATATGTTATGATTGACATACCTGCAAAACTGTTTTATAATGAAAGCAATAGTTGTTTACGAAATCATTCATCTTTCGAAACAACGCTTTTGTAGAACAAAAATCAAAGGAGGATATGAGCATGAACAAGAAGGTTCTGGGGGCGATCCTGCCCGGCAACAGCACGGTCGTGCTGAAGGAATTTGACGTACCAAAACCCGGTCACGGCCAGGTGCTAGTCAAAACAAAGGCATCCACCATCTGCGGCTCCGACATCCGCTGTATCTACCGCGCGCACGTTGGTAAGGGCCCCGAGGGGTATCAGCCCGGCCTGGTCGCCGGCCACGAACCCGCCGGCATCATCGTGGAAGAGGGCGAAGGCCTGAAGCGCTTCAAAAAGGGCGATCGCGTAATCGTGTACCACATCTCCGGCTGCGGCGTCTGCTACGACTGCCGCCGCGGCTACTACATTTCCTGCAAGAGCCCGCTGCGCGCGGCATACGGCTGGCAGCGTAACGGCGGCATGTCCCCCTATATCCTCTGCGACGAGAAGGATTTGATTGCACTGCCGGACGAGCTTTCCTATGAGGACGGCGCGCAGGTGGCCTGCGGCTTTGGCACCTGCTACGAGGCGCTGATGAAGGTTGGGATTTCCGGCAACGACCGCGTGCTGGTGACCGGCCTAGGTCCTGTGGGTCTGGCGACGCTAATGCTTGCCAAGGCCATGGGCTGCGACACCACCATCGGCTGCGACGTAAACGAGGAACGCATGGCGCTGGCGAAGGAGCTCGGCCTTGCCGATCATGTGTTCAATTCCATGGATCCCGAGGCATGCCAGAAGCAGATTATGGCAGTCACCGGCGGCTACGGCTGCGAGCGCGCGATCGACTGTTCCGCAAACAACGCCGCACGCGCCATGGCCATTCGCTGCACGCGCGAATGGGGCAAAATGGTGATGGTGGGCGAAGGCAACGATGTGACCTTCAATCCATCGCCCGACATCATGCACGGCCAGAAAACCATCTACGGCTCCTGGGTCACCTCGCTGTGGCGCATGGAAGAGCTGGTTGAGCATCTGGTACGCTGGGGCATCCATCCCGACAAGCTCATCACCCATCGCTTCCCACTGGAGAAGGCGGCGGAGGCATACGCGCTGATGGCTTCGGGTAGGTGCGGCAAGGTCGCCATTACCTACGATGACTGAGTCGGAGCCATGCGCGCAGTCTGCTGATTCTTGTTCCTAAACAAAAGGACTGCTCTGGGCAAATAGCACATGCCCAGAGCAGCCCTTTTTCCACCCATCTGCATATTCAAGGATACGATTTGCCTATATTTTCTGAATTATCGCCATTGTTCTGTGTTGCGTGTCCATTTTTACGCATATAAAATATATATATCGCTAAAGTGTGTAATATTATATTGACAAAAATTAAAATAAAGGATAGAATTAGTTATAGTTTGACGTCTGCAATGATGAATCTTCCGAACGTCAGGATATGTCGAACTGAAATGATCTTGAAAGAGGTATGCCGTATGGGAGAAACCATTCTGACGATGAAGGGCATCGATAAATCCTTTCCCGGCGTGCACGCTCTGGACCACGTTGATCTTGAGGTGCGCAGAGGTGAGGTGCACGCCCTGATGGGAGAAAACGGCGCCGGAAAATCCACGCTGATGAAGGTGCTCACGGGCATCTACACCAAGGACTCCGGAACCATCATCTATGAAGGCAAAGAGATCGAGTTCAACAACCCGAAGGAAGCGCAGGAGGCCGGCATCGTGATCGTTCACCAGGAGCTGAACATGATGAACCACCTGACCGTCGCGCAGAATATCTTCATCGGGCGTGAGTTCATGAAGGGCGCCATTATTGACGACGCCCGTATGAACCAGGAAGCCAGCAGGCTCTTTGAGCAGCTCGGCATCAACATCGACCCCACCGAACGGATGGGCAACCTGACGGTCGGCAAGCAGCAGATGTGCGAGATCGCCAAGGCCATCTCACACAAGGCGAAGGTCATCATCTTTGACGAGCCCTCCGCCGCGCTGACGGAAGCTGAGATCGACGAGCTGTTCAAGATCATCCGTGACCTGCGCGACAAGCAACTGGGCATCGTGTATATTTCCCACCGCATGGATGAGATCAAGGTCATCACCGACCGCGTGACCGTCATGCGCGACGGCGGCTATGTCGGCACGTTGATCACCAAGGACTGCACCAAGGCCGATATTATCAACATGATGGTCGGCCGCGTGATCTACGAGGAGCCCAAGACGCACAGCGCGGTCGCACCGGATGCGCCCGTCGTGCTCAAGGTCGAACATCTGAACGCGGGCAAGATGGTGCAGGACGTGAGCTTTGAGCTGCGCAAGGGTGAAATTCTGGGCTTTTCCGGCTTGATGGGTGCCGGACGCACCGAGACCGCCCGCGCCCTCTTCGGCGCAGATCCACGAGAGAGCGGCGATATATACGTCAACGGCAAAAAGGTCGACATTCGCAGCCCGAAGGACGCGGTGGCGCTGGGCATCGGCTATCTTTCCGAGGACAGAAAGCGCTACGGCATCGTGGTCGACAAGAGCGTTTCCGAGAATTCCACGATGGCAACCCTGAAAAACTTCGTCAAGGGTATTTTCATCAATAAGAAGGCAGAGGAAAAGGCAACGCAGGCCTACATTCAGCGCTTGAATACCAAGACGCCGGGCACCGACCAGCTCGTCGTAAACCTGTCCGGCGGCAACCAGCAGAAGGTTGTGCTGGCAAAATGGCTGGTGAAGGACTGCGACATTCTGATCTTCGACGAGCCGACGCGCGGCATCGACGTCGGCGCAAAGAGCGAGATCTACCACCTGATGAATGAGCTGGTGGCTCAGGGCAAATCCATCATCATGATTTCCTCCGAAATGCCGGAAATACTGCGCATGAGCGACCGGATCGTGGTCATGTGCGAAGGCCGAAAGACCGCCGAAATCGACATTGCCGAGGCGACGCAGGAGAGCATCATGCACGCCGCGACAATGCGCTGACAGGAGGACAGTTATGGAAAGATTCAAGAATTTACCGATCGTCAAAAAGCTGGGATTCAACCGCATCGTGCTGGTTGTTATCATGATAGCGCTCTATTTCCTGTTCTCCATTGTCAGCGGCCGTCCGCTGGACATGGGCAATGTGCTCAATACGGTGGACTTCATGGGCTTCTTGGCGCTGGGCGTCACCTTCGTTATTGCGACGGGCGGCATCGACTTCTCCATCGGGCCGGTGATGTTCTGCGCAGGTCTGGTGGGCGGGCAGCTGCTCGTGGTCAACGGCTGGCCGCTGTGGCTCTGTCTGATCGTCACCATCGCCGTGGGCTTCGCCTTCGGCGTGGCAAACGGCGTTATGGTCGCCTATATGAAGCTCCCCTCCTTCATTTCCTCCATGGCCTCCATGCGCATCGCAAAGGGCATCGGCCTGCTGGCCACGAAATCTGCCGGCGTCAGCTGGCCGTCCAGCGGCGCTGAAAACGACTGGTACCGCAACCTGGTAAGCTGCAACGGCGTGCCGGTCGGCCTGATCATTCTGCTCCTTACGGCCTTTGTCTGCGCCATCGTCATGAACAAAACGCGCATCGGCCGCTATATTCTCTGCATCGGCTCCAACCGCGAGGCCGTGCGTCTCTCCGGCGTGGATACCCGCAAGTGGGAAGCGCTGGCCTATGTCTTCTGCGGCCTGCTATCCGGCGTGGCGGCGATCATGTACGCGGGCGCCATCACAAAATACGCCGCGGGTCAGGGCGATGTATTCAACAACAACGCCATTGCAGCCTGCGTGATGGGCGGTACCTCCATGGCGGGCGGAACCGCCTCCATCGCGGGCAGCCTGATCGGCATCTTCATCATCTCCATGCTGCGCGTCGGCATTACCGCCATGAAGTTCAGCCCCGACTGGCAGTACATCATTACCGGCGGCATCGTCGCGCTGTGCGTATTTGCCGATATTCGCAGCCGCGCGCGCAAAAAGTGATCGCCCAAGGAACAGGAGGACAGAATATGCAGGCAATGAAAAAGTGCGGCCGTACCCGCAAATTAGATCTTCAGCGAATCGTCGTTCTGGGCGTTGCCATCGTGCTGGCGGCAATCTTCAGCATCGCGAGCAAGGAGTTTCGCCAGTATACGACGATCGTCACGCTCTTTGATTCCTTCTATTATTTCGCCTTCATGTCCATCGGCGTCACGTTCTGCCTGATCTCCGGCGGCAACGATCTGTCCGTGGGCACGGGCATGGTGTGTTACGCGATGATTGCGGGCATGCTCGCCAAGGATTTCGGCTTTCCGGTATGGAGCTGCATGCTGGTCGCGCTGCTGCTGGGGCTGCTCTTCGGTGCGCTCAATGGCATTATGGTCGCCATTATGAACCTGCCGGCGTTCATTGCGACGCTGTGCACCATGCTCATCACGCGCGGGCTCAGCTCGGTCGCCTGCGGCGGCGCATCCATCTCCTGGCCGGCGCGCAGCACGCCCGAGGGCTGGTTCCGCACCATTTTCAAATACATGATGCCAAACGCGCTCGGCAAAAAGACCCCCATCCCCACCGGTCTGATCGTCGTGCTGGCCGCCATTATCATCATGTCCATCATTCTGAATAAGACGCGCATCGGCCGCTACATCATCGCCATCGGCTCCAACAAGGAATCCGCCCGTCTATCCGGCGTGAACGTCGTGAAATACCAGATGCTCGCCTACATCATCTCCGGCCTGTTTGCGGGCATCGCGGGCATCGCCTTTGCCAGCAGCAATTCCTCGTCCATCACCGCCGCATCTGGGCTTGGGCTCGAGCTGGACGCCATCGGCGGCGCGATCATCGGCGGCACGTCCATGACGGGCGGCTCGGGCAGCATCATCGGCTCCATGATCGGCGTGCTGATTCTGGCTCTGCTGAAAAACGGTCTGCCCAAGATCGGCCTGACCGGCGACTGGCAGCACGTTATCACCGGCGTGATACTGATCGTCGCCATCTGGTTCGACGTTATCCGAAACCGCAAAAAGGCGTGATCTGCCGCATCGCCGCGTTTCTGAAATGATGATTGCCGCGCATAGCGGTGAACATAAATCAAATCCATTTTCAAGGAGGTACTCTCAATGAAGAAGATCCTGGCTCTCGTTCTCGCAATGCTGATGGTGATCGGCATGACCGCCGCTATGGCCGAAGGCGAGCACATCGAAATCGTTTCCAAGGGCTTCCAGCATGAATACTGGCAGGCCGTCAAGAAGGGCGCCGAAGCCAAGGCTGAAGAACTGGGCGTTACCGTGAACTTCGTTGGCCCCGCTTCCGAATCCGAATATGCCGAGCAGCTGGAACAGCTGAAGGCTGCCATTGATGCCAAGCCCGCTGCCATCGGTCTGGCTGCGCTGTCCACCGAGACCTGCCTGGACGCCATTGCCGACGCCCAGAGCAAGAACATCCCGATCATCGGCTTCGACTCGGGCGTTCCGGGCGCTCCGGAAGGCGCGATTCTGGCCAATGCCGCGACCGACAACTATGCTGCCGGTGCCATGGCCGCTGAAAAGGTCTACGAAGCCATCGCCGGCCGCATCGAAGCTGCGGAAGGCACCGTCCGCATCGGCGTGTCCGCTCAGGACAACGTTTCCGAATCCGTCACGCTGCGCGGCCTGGGCTTTATCGACAAGATGGCCGAGCTGGTCGGCGGCGTGAAGCTGGAGGGCGACACCTTCTACTGCGAGCATGCCACCTGCGGCTCCGACGACAACGCGAAGGTCATCATCGAAACGCTGGTACCCGCGCAGGTCACTTCCGAGCTGTCCCTGATCGACTGCAACACCCTGCTGTCCAAGGAAGACACCATCGCCATCTACGGCTCCAACCAGCACTCCGCCGAGGCGATCATTTCCGCCAATGAAAACCTGCAGGTCTGCGGCACCGGCGAAAATGACATCATCGCTGCGGGCTTCGACTCCGGCGCTGTCATTAAGAGCGCGGTCGCCGAAGGCATCATGCTCGGCGCGATCACCCAGGCTCCCTTCGCGATGGGCGCGGCCGTGATTGAGCTCTGCGTTGCAGCTGCCAACGGCCAGGAGGTTGCCGATGTTGACACCGGCTGCCAGTGGTACACCGCCGAAAACATGGAGAACGAGGACATCGCCGTCAACCTGTACAACTAAGCTCTGACAAAACGGTTCTTGAACCGACCGCGAACGCCGAAGATCTGCTTCGGCGTTCGCATCGAGACTGCGGCCGCGCAAAAGCGCGGTCGTGCTTTTATCGATATGGAAGAAAGGAGCTGCTTTGATGATCGATCCGAAACTCGTGCCCAAGGTATGTCTGGCAGACGGCACGCGCGTTCCCGCCGTCGGTCTGGGCACATTTGCCTCCGATAATTATACCAGCGACGTGGTCAGCGCCGCCGTAGACGGCGCGATTCGCAGCGGCTATCGCTTCATCGACTGTGCAAGCGTTTATGGAAATGAAGCCGAGATCGGCGTGGTGCTCGAACGCCTGTTTGGAGAAGGCGTCGTTGCCCGCGAAGAGCTGTTCATCACATCCAAGGTCTGGAACGATATGCACGGGCGCGGCGACGTATTGCTTTCCTGTGCAAAAACGTTGAAGGATCTGCGGCTTGATTATCTGGACATCTATTTCATGCACTGGCCCTTCCCCAACTACCATGCGCCGGGCTGTGATGGCGCGAGCCGCAGTCCCGACGCCAAGCCTTTCAGCACAGAGCGCTTCATGGCGACGTGGCGACAGCTGGAGCGGCTGGTAGATATGGGGCTCGTCCGACGCATCGGTATGTCCAATATGACCATTGCGAAGCTGGAAGCCGTTCTGCCGCTGTGCCGCATCCAGCCCGCGATGATCGAAATGGAGCTGCACCCCAGCTTCCAACAGCAGGCTTTATACGATTACTGCATGGCGCGCGGCATTCAGGTGATCGGCTTCTGCCCGCTTGGCTCACCCAAGCGTCCGGAGCGCGACCGCACTCCCGACGATGTCGCCGATATGGAAATGCCTGAAATCGTGGAGATCGCCCGTGCGCATGGCGTCCATCCCGCTGCGGTTTGCCTGAAATGGGGCGTGCAGCGCGGCGAGATCGTGATTCCCTTCTCCGTGAAGGAAAGAAACTACATCGCCAACCTCGCCTGCGTCACCTCCGATCCGCTGACCGATGCGGAAATGCAAACCATGGCCACGCTTGAGCGCGGCTGCCGGCTGGTCAAGGGTCAGGTCTTTTTGTGGCCGGGTGCGGCACACTGGGAAGCGCTGTGGGACCCGGATGGAAAAATTGCGGAATGAGCCGTGAAGGCTGTCGCGCCGCTGCTTTGCGTTCCACGGCTTCCCGCCTTATAAAAATTGAGCCGCCAGCAAACGAAGCTGGCGGTCACAGCTTGTCAAAAAAGATTTTGACAAGCCTGTGGACAGGGAAGCACGCTCCCCCGCCACTGCCACCCTCACCAGTTTTTGCTGAAATCCTTCAGATTTCCGGGCGCAAAAACTGCAGGGAAACGATTTTTGCTCTGGAAAATG
>CAKUOX010000025.1 GCA_934670175.1 uncultured Clostridia bacterium
CCTGAATCTAGCGCGTCTGCCAATTCCGCCATTCCCGCATATATGGTGGGCAGGGGTGGATTCGAACCACCGAAGTCGCTGACGGCAGATTTACAGTCTGCTCCCTTTGGCCGCTCGGGAACCTACCCACGTTCCATTGCCGCAATCCCAATCCAGACCCGGATGGAGCTGGCGATGGGACTCGAACCCGCAACCTGCTGATTACAAATCAGCTGCTCTGCCAATTGAGCTACGCCAGCCTGTTGTGACAAGGTCCGCGCTGCTTTGGCAGCCTCGGCGAGAGTACCGCCGTTGCGTCGGCAACAAAATATATTATACATGTTCCTGCAATTTTGTCAAGCGGTTTTTTCAACTTTTTATTTATTTCGCATTTTCAGACAGTATTCACTGAAAACCGCCCGTCAGACGCGGCAGTTTTTGCATGCAGCTTGACATGCGCGGCGAAATAACAGATAATCGAAGCAAACGAACCCCCAAAGGAGGGCTGCGCATGCGCTACGCGGATCTGCACATTCATTCCATATTCTCGGACGGTACCTATGCGTCGGAGGAGATCGTGACCCGTGCGCGGGCGCGCGGCGCGGCGCTGATCTCCGTATGCGACCACAACGCCGTAGCGGGCACGCTGACGGCGGAGGCACTCGCCCGCGCGGCGGGGCTTGGCTACATTCGCGGCGTGGAGATCGACGCGCTGCACCGCGGCGTGGATGTGCACATCCTCTGCTACGGCGCGGATCTTTCAAACGAAGCGCTGCTGGCGCGCATACGACACGCGCGGGCGCGGCTGGACGAAATGAGTGCCGAGCTGCTGCGGCGCATGCGGCGCGATTATCCCTGCCTGAGTCCGGACGAATACGAGGCCTTCCCCCACGACAGCGCGCTGGGCGGCTGGAAGATGCTCCAATATATGAAGGCAAAGGGCGTCACGCCCGACCTGCGCGCGGGCTTTGCGTTTTACGAGCGCTACGGCGTGCGCTACGCGGACGCGGGCTTTGATTCAGCAGAGCAGATCATCGCATGTATCCATGCGGCGGGCGGGCGCGCGGTGCTGGCGCACGCGGGTGTGACCTTCACCTGGGACACGCTGGACGCGCTCGCCCGGGCGGCCGAGGATGCGCTGGACGCGGGCTTTGACGGTGCGGAATGCTATTATCCGCGCCACGACGCCGGCGTGACGCGCCGCCTGCTCGACATCTGCGCGCGGCGCGCACTGCTCGTCACCGCGGGCAGCGACTGCCACGGCGCCTTCAACCGCAGCGAAATCTGTCAGACGCGCACGCCGCTTGAGAAGCTGCGGCTGGGCGATCTGGTATAGTATATGGCACCGGGCACGCTTCCCAACTGGGAACCTGAGCGCTAAATGCGCCGTCTTATTCGGGACGGCGCATTTTTGTCATCTTTTCATCATATGTGTATCCATATTCCGCCCCACTGGAATGATATACTATAATCGGTATAACCATAGAAGGGTGTGGATGCGCGCCCGAAATGCAGCAACGCTTATGGGAGGTGCTTGGCTTAAATGGGAGACCTTTCGTTTTTTAAAAATTTCCTGTCCGGCAGCTGGCTGGACATGCTGGTCTATGTGATCATATTGTCCGTATTCATCATCGGCCTGATCAAATGCGTGTCGCCGGTGCTGCACAACCGTGCTCTGCTGCGCCGCGCCATTCGCAACATTCGCGCCGGCACGGACGCAAAGCAATCCTGGCAGGAGGATAACTTTCTGGGCAACGGCGCGCTGTGCGCCCACTGGAGCGAATACCTGAACAACCTGTTCTTCGCCGACGGCGTATACCACAACGCCTCCAACGTGGAGGATTACATAAACGAAGAAACGGTGATCTTCGGTCCCGGGCGCGGCAGCCTTTCCGACGCCGTGCCGGGTCTGCTGACGTCGCTGGGCTTTCTGGGCACCCTCATCGGTCTGACCAGTGGCCTGTCCGGCTTCAGCATGAGCGATTCGGACGCGGTAATGAACTCCATCGTGACGCTGATCCCCGGCATGCGCTATGCGTTTATGACGTCGATCTTCGGCGTGGTGGGCTCGCTGGCGTTCACGCTGATCACGCGCGCGGCGCAGGGCTCTACTGAACGCACGCTGCGCGATTTCTACGGCGCGATGAGCCGCTATGCGGGCGTGCTGTCCGTAGATCCGATGACCCAGGTAGCCATTTATCAGCAGGAGCAGACGGCGCTGATCAAGCAGATGTCCGCAGACCTGGGCGGCCGCCTTTCGGACAATGTGGCCGAAGCCGTCGGCCGCGCGGTGGAGCCGCTGAACCAGAGCCTGCGCAGCTTTGTGAGCGTGACCACCAAGGATCAGATGCGCTTTCTGGACGCCGTGGTCAGCCGCTTTATGGATCGCATGGACGACGCGCTGGGCGGCCAGCTGCGCCGCTTTGGGCGTGCGCTGGATGAGGCTGCCAGCCTTCAGGAGGACGCCATTAAAACCATGCGCATGGGCGTGAAGGATACCTCGGGCATGCTGGAGGGCATGCGCGAGGTGGCGCGCATCGCTAACGACATGGTAGAGACCAACAGCAGCTACATACGCGATCTGCAATCGGCGCAGGCGCGCAGCCAGGAGGCCTTTGCCAAGCTCAGCGACAGCGTAGATCAGATGGACATGGTCTCCCGCCAGCAGGACGCCTATCTCAAGAGCGTGAGCGCCATGCAGGCGGAGGTGACCCGCAGCGTGGATCAGATGACCACCGCGCTCAAGGGCTTTACCGACCGCATGACGGAAAACAGCGCTGCGGCGACTGCGAGCATGAGCAAGGCCGCGGCCGAGCTGCGCGCTACCGGCGCGAGCCTGCAGGACATTCACCGCGACTGCACCGCCGAGATCACCAACGAGCTGAAGATGACGCTGGACGCCTATCAGGATTATGTGAACCAGTTCACCCAGCGGGTGGATTACCTGGCCTCGGGCATTACCGAGGCGCTGGGACGGCTGCCCCGCAGCGTGGACGATGCGTCCAATCAGTTCCTGGATCAGATCGACCGGCTGACCGACGCACTGGCACAGGCGCAGACCGCGCTCAACCGCGGCGTGGCGGACTTCTATGCCGCCTCCCGCGACGGACGCTGAGTCCGGCGTGCGCGGCGAAGGGCGGTGAAGCGGCATGCGTTCATATTCTCGTAGGTATCCGTCATCCAGCCGGCGGCGCGGCGGCGACGGCAGTCACTGGCTGAGCTTTTCGGATTTGATGAGCTCGCTGGTAATGATCATCATCCTGGTGATGTTCTACATCATCTACCAATATTTCAGCCTGGCGGAGATCAATCAGGCGGAGATCGCGCGGCGCGAATATCAGCTGGATCAGGCGCAGACGGAGCTGGAGGCGCAGAAGACCAAGCTGAGCGACGCTGAAAAGCAGATGATTGCCAACCAGGTTCTTCTGGACGCAAAGGAGAACGAGCTCAAGAGCGCCCAGGAAATACTGGAGCAGCAGCAGAGCGAGCTGAAGGACACGCAATCTGCGCTGGCAGAGGCGCAGGCGGCGCTCGACAGCCAGCAGGCGCAGCTGACGCAGCAGCAGGCGCAATTGACGCAGCAGCAGACTCAGCTGGAAAACCAGCAGGCGCAGCTGGAGCAGCTGGTCGGCCTGAAGACGCGGCTGATTTCATCGCTGTCGTCTGCCCTGAAAACCAGCAATATTTCCGCGACGGTGGATCCGGCCAACGGCTCCATCGCGCTGGAATCGGACGTATTGTTCGAATCCGGTCAGTACGATCTGACCGAGCGCGGCAAGCGCTTCGTGGATGAATTCCTGCCGGTCTACCTGAACGTACTGTTCTCGGATGAGTATCGAGGCTATGTTTCCGAGATCATCATCGAGGGACATACGGACTCGGACGGCAAGTATCTGGACAATCTGGAGCTTTCCCAGCAGCGCGCGCTGGCGGTAGCCAGCTATGTGCTGGGCGACAGCTGCCGCGCGGTCTCCGCAGATCTGAAAAATGAGCTGCGTCCGGTGGTCACGGTAAATGGCCGCAGCTATTCCGACCGCATCTTCGACGCCAACGGCGCCGAGGACAAGGATGCGTCCCGCCGCGTGGTGTTCAAATTCCGCCTGACGGACGAGCAGATGATACAGCAGCTGCGCGACATTCTGGAAAGCGCGGATAATTCCTAATCGCCCTGTCTGCGGCGCGCCAAATTACATGTGAAGGGGATATAAAAAGGTGGTCTATCTTAGAAGGCTGGTCTGGTTCATCGCATCCAGGCTGATCCTGGTCTGCATACTCTTCGGCATGCTCATCTGCGGCTTTTATATGGGGCTGAATACCGCCAATATCTATGTGATCCTGACGGACGGCCTGGAAAAGCGCGCGGACGTGATCCTGACGCAGGAGGACGCCGAAAACCTGAACTTCTACTTCCACGCCGACTTCCTGAGTACCGATCCGGCGCTGGAGGGCGCGTTCGACGGCACCAGCGTATACGATGATTACAACATCAGCGCTTTCGAATACGATCTGACCATCGAAAAGCTCTGGGCGTGGCCGTGGGACAGCTATGCCACCTGCACCGTGGTTGAGCGCGTGCCCTCCATTACGGGCAGCGTAATCGCCAGCCGCAGAAGCGAAGCGTCGGCCACCATTCCCGCCTGGCAGGGCGGCAGATACGACATCACGCTCGTTAAGGACAACGGCGCGTGGAAGATCATCGGCATGCAGCAGCGCACCGTGCTGATGGAGCCCGCAGCCTCGCCGGAACCGGAAAGCACCGCCGCATAGCGCGCAATTTTTCCGCCGCAGGGGCTGGTCACAGGGTAAAATCTATGCTACAATAGAGTAAGAAGCGCTGGAAATGTCCGGCATGACGTCCGGTGCAGCAGGCGGGCGGCCCCGCGCCGCCGCAGACCGTAAAGACACGATATTTCTAAGGAGGCTCATCGTATGGATCGCAAAAACAGGGTGTGGCTCATTGTGCTGCTGGTGCTGCTCGCAGCGGCGATCGCGGCGGTCATTATTGTCAACGATCGCCTGTCGGGCTCGCGTGAATCGCTGGAGGCACTGAGCACGCAGTTGACCAGTGAAACGGAGAAATACGATGCGCTGAACAGCGAATATGAAGCCATGAGCGGCGAGCTGACCGCTGTGCAGGAAAAGAACACAACCCTTGAGACGCAGCTGGCCGAGGCGCAGGAAAAGAGCGCTTCCCTCGAAACCCAGCTCTCTGACGCGCAAAGCAGGCACACCGAGCTCGAAACGCAGCTCACCCAAAGCCAGAGCACGACGGAAACGCTGAGCGATGAAAACGAGCAGGCGCGCAGCACAATCGCGACGCTCGAAGACGCTGCCGCCGAGGCACAGGCGCGCATCGACGAGCTGGAGACCGACGCCGCTGAAGCGCAGACACGCATCGACGAGCTGATGCAGGCCATCGAGACGGCGCAGGGCCGCATCGACGAGCTGGAAGCAGGCAATGGCGGCCATACCGAAGCCGCTCCTGTCGAGACCGTGCAGCCCGATGGCGACAAGGCTGAGCCTGCTGAGACCGCGCAGCCCGATGGCGGCAAGCCGGTGGTTATCGCGCCGCAGGTGAATGCCCCCGCCGCCACCGACGATACGGAGCGCGTGAACATGGATGACATCTATTCCGAGATCGACCGCATCGTCAGCGCCGAGCCAGACAGCATGAGCGCCGATGAAAAGGTTGCCGCGCTGAACGCGCTCAAGGAAGACCTGAACGTCTATGTGGACGATCTGAACAGCGCCATGGCCGAGATCTCGCAGCAGCAGACAGCGCTGGAGGCCTCCGCAGGCAGCATCACCGAGCTTGAAAAATCGCTGAGCGACGCGCAGGCGCGCGTGGACGCGCTGACGACGGAAATCGAGCAGAGCAACGCTGCCGTGAGCAGTCTTCAGACGCAGATCGACGAGCTGCAGGCCGCGAACCAGAGCGCTTCCGACGAGGCCGACGCCCGCATCGCGGAGTTGGATCGGCAGATGGCTGAGGAACAGGCGCGCGTAGACGCGCTGAACCAGCAGCTCACCGAAGCGCAGGCACTGCTGGCAGAATATGAAGCGCAGCTGAAGGTGTACATGCTCAGCCGCGACCTGGGCAATGGCGAAGCCTACACCGCCGCCACATTGAACGACCGCATCTCCGTGGAGGCGGGCACCACCCACGCTGTCTGGGGCTACACCAACAATACCATCAGCGGCAACGCCGTTATCATCAGCCTGGAGCTGGACGGCGAAGCGCTGTACCACTCCGAAGCGCTCAAGCCCGGCGAGGCGCTGGCCGAGTTCGATCTGGATCGCCCGCTCGAAGCCGGAGAATACGCGGCTGTCGCCATCGCCACCGTATACAGCAATGGCGAGGCTGTATCCGCCACGCGCGTTCCGGTATCCATTATCGCAGAATAATAAACCTTATCGTATAAAGAGCCGCCGGCGCGCTCCGCTGCACACCGGAACCGCTGCTCCTGGATTGGGTCGCTCCCCTGCTTTGTGGGGGAGCGACTGCTATTATACCCGCCAATCCACAAATTCTGATTTTGTGGATCCCCCGCACTTCAACAGAGCCTCCTGCGGCTTACGCCATTGGTCTTGTTTCTGTTCTGGCTGTGTGGTAATATGGAAGCGAAAAAGACGAATCGGCGGCATACCGGCTCGCGCATCAAACCGGAATTTGGAGAGGTAAAAATGCTGGATAGTAAAGGATTTGATTTATGGGCAGACGGATATGATAAATCTGTTGGGCTGTCAGAAGAAAAAAATACCTATCCGTTTGCAGGTTACAAAAGGGTTCTTGAAGTCATTTATGAAACAATAATGAAAAAGACAAACCCAGTAATGCTTGATATAGGTTTTGGTACAGGCGTACTAACCAGAAAGCTATATGAGAATGGGTGTATTGTTTATGGACAGGATTTTTCGTCAAGAATGATTGAACTGGCTTTAGAAAAGATGCCTGATGCTCATCTTTATAAAGGTGATTTTACGCAAGGATTGGTTGAACCACTTAATCAAAAGCAGTATGACTTCATTGTTGCGACTTACTCCATTCACCACCTGTCGGACACTGAAAAGATCAGTTTTTTGAAAGAGCTGCTCAATCACCTAAAAGCTGGCGGCAAGATTCTTATTGGAGATGTAGCCTTTGAAACCCGCAATGAATGGGCTAAATGCAAAGAAGAAAGTGGTGATGAATGGGATAGTAATGAAATCTATTGTATTGCTGAAGAGCTGAAATTGGAGTTCCCAAATTTGCATTTTAAAAGAATAACGTTTTGCTCCGGCATCCTGATAATACCCGGATAGCTTTCAGCTTATTGCTCTTTGCCGAAAAACAATGCTGGCTTCCCCGTCCACTCAGCTTGTCAAAATCTTTTTTGACAAGCTAAGGAGCCGCTCAAAGCGGCTCCCCAGCACTGATATGATATTCAAATGATATACCCGCCGCCGATGAGCCGGTCGCCATCGTAGAGCACGGCGGACTGGCCGCGCGCGGGCGCGCGCACGGGTTCGTCGCAGTGGATGATCGCGCCGTCGCCCACGGCCTGCGCGGTGCAGGGCGGGTTCTCCCACTTGGTATGGCGCACGCGCACATTCGCGCGGATGGGCGCTTCCGGCCGGTCGATCAGCCAGTTCATCTCCCGCACGCGCACTTCGGTCTTAAACAGCTCCTCCCACAGTGCGAGCACCACGCGGTTTTCCTGCGCCTGAATTTCGGCGACGTAGAGCTTGCGCTCATTGTACAGCCCCGGCCAACGCTGACCCACGGTGTAGCGGTAAATGCCCGCGTGGCGGCCGATGACCTCTCCGTGAAATATCACGTCGCCGTCTCCCGGCACCTGCGTGCGGCGGCAGATCCACCCGATATAATCCTTATCGGGAATGAAGCATATTTCCATGCTGTCTGGCTTGTGCGCCACGGGGATGCCGAATTCGTCGGCCAGCGCGCGCACCTGCGCCTTTTCATAGCCGCCCAGCGGCAGCAGCATACGCGCCGCCTGATCTCGGCGCACGCGGCAAAGCATGTAGCTCTGGTCGTTGGCGGGCATGCCGCGATAGATCGCGCCGCCCTCGGCGCGCGCATAGTGGCCGGTCGCCACAAACTCCGCGCCCTGCACGTCGGCATAATCGATCAGGCTCCTGAACTTGACGCTCGGGTTGCACATGATGCAGGGATTCGGCGTTTCGCCGCGCAGATACGCCGCCACAAACGGCGCGCACACATTTTCCTCCAGCGCCTGATGCGTATCGAGCACCTTCAGCGAAATACCCAGAAATTCCGCGGTGCGTATCGCGTCCGCACGCGCATCCTCGCCGCCGGTGTCCATGTACAGGCCGAGCACCTCGTGCCCTGCGCGCTGCAGGAGCCGCGCCGAAACCGCGCTGTCCACACCGCCGGAAAGCCCCAGCACTACCTTTGCCATAAGTAAAACAGTCTCTCCTTACATCTGTCCGTCGAACATATAGCGCTCAAAGCGCACGGCGTCCGCCGCATCGCGGTCGAGCTTCGCTTCGGACAGATCGTCATACATATTGTGCCAAATGCGGATATCGCGGCCGACCTCGCCGCCCATCTTCACGAAGGGCTCCATGCAGACCGTGCCCTCGTAGCCGATCTCGCGCAGCGCAGCACCGATCTCGCGCCAGGGCATGCGTCCCTTGCCGGGCACGCGGCGATTGCATTCACCGGTATGGAAATGGCCCAGGCGCGCGCCCGCGTGACGGATGGCCTCGCCCATGTCGTCCTCTTCGATGTTCATATGGAAGGTATCCAGCATTACGCGCACGTTCTTCTCGCCCACCTCGTCCACAAAGCGCACGGCCTCTTCACAGGTGTTGAGCAGATAGCCCTCAAAGCGATTGAGCACCTCGAGGCAGAAATCCACGCCGTAATCCTGTGCGCGGCGGCCGACCTCGCGCACGTTCGCCACGGAGCGCGCCCAGTCGCCCGCCTTGTCGAGGGGCTTGGAATAATCCGCCGGCCAATAGGAGTACAGGCCGCCGCCCACGGTATGGATGCCCAGAATCTCAAAGCGCTTGAACAGCTCGTAATAGAAATCCTTCGCGTTCTGCACAATGGCGGGATCCGCAGAGCCCATGTTTCGATCCGCGCTCGGGCCATAGCCACCGGTGAGGAAGATGCCATTGTCATCGGCACATTTCTTCATATCGCGCAGCGTCTGCATGGAAAAATCATTCACCGGCGCGCAGCCGATCTCCAGAAAGTCAAAGCCGAGCTTCGCAGCCTTTTCGATATAGGGGATGTAATCCGCACCCCACATGTCCTCCCAGTAAGCGTAGTAAATGCCGTATTTCATCGCTGTACCTCTCTTTCCAAAATAATGCCTTGCGGCGCTGCTATTATTTTACACGCTGCGCGCCGAAATTGCAAGGCAAATCACATCAGCAGCTGCAAAATCACCAGCAGCACCACGCCCGGCAGCCCCAGAAAGCCCACAGCCATGGCCGTGAAGGGATTGACGCTGATCGAAAAGCCGAACACCATGCCCACCAGGTTGATCAACCCCAGCGCCAGCGCGCCCAGCACGCCGCCCGCCACCAGCCGCCACAGCAGCTTCATCGGCACCAGCAGCAGATAGCCCGTCAGGCAGATCAGCCCCAGCCCCACCGCAAACGAAGCGATCAATTCCCACGGAATGCGCAAAGTAAACCACCCCCGCACTATTCTATGCGGGGGTGGTTGAGCTATACCCCAACACTTCGGCAGGATCTCGCTCCATGATCGTTCCATAGGCATGCAGGCGCTGCATTCGCCATAGAGCGCCGCGCGATCGTCCTCCAGGATGCGCCCATCGCTGTTGAGTCGTTCGTCTGATTGAGCTCTGCTATTTCCATCGGGCTTCCGCAGATTGCTTTACCGGTCTCAGAGATAAATTCTAAAAAGTGCCATACCCCCTTGACAGGATCCGGCTTCAGGCGTATAATAACATACTGTTATTAATAACAATATGTTATTGTTCAAGGAGTAAATGCAATGCCCGCCATCAAAAAGGTTTCAAGGGAAGCAATCGTCGACGCCGCCGTCGAGGTTCTGCGCGACGGCGGCTTTTCCACCGTCAACGCCCGCAGCGTGGCAAAAAAGCTGGGCTGCTCGACGCAGCCAATTTATCTGTCCTTTCAAAGCATGGACGCGCTGAAGGCCGCCCTGATAGAGCGCGCCACCGCCATGCACGCGCAGCGCGTGCAGGATTTCATACAGTCCCACGAAGGCGATGACAGCCGCTACACCGGCTACGGAATGGGCTTTGTGCACTTTGCGGCGCAGGAAAGGCAGCTGTTTCGATGGCTGTATCTGGAGGATAATCAGCCCGGGCGCTTTCAGGATGACATGCTGCTTTCAGAAACGCTCCAGACCATCATGGATGAATTTGGCTATGATGAAGCGACCGCGCGCAGCTTCCATCGGGATATGGTCTATTATGCCTACGGTCTGGCCATTCTCGCCAACACCGGCCATTTAAATCTGACGGAGGCTGAATTGCGAGAAGCGTTTCGGCGAGAGTTCTGCGCGCTGACGGCCATTTACGGCGCGCCACCAAAGCTGCCGGAATTTGCGCGGAAGGGAGGCGCAGCGCTGTGAAGCTGTCGTTTTCATGGATCGGGCTGATCGTGTTTGCACTGCCCATGCTCATCAATATCGCCTATGTGCTGCTGCCGCCCACAGACAAAGCGCCGCACGCCGCGCCGGTCACGCGCTGGGTGGAGTATGTCGAAAAGGGCAGCCGCATCGCCTATCTGCTGGCCATCGTGCTGCTTGTGAACCGGCTGCCGGTCAGCTGGCGCAGCGCGTGGCTGATGCTCGCCGCGCTGTTTCTGCTGCTGTACTACGCCGTCTGGCTCCGCTATTTCGCGGGCGGGCGAAGGATCGCACTGCTGAATAAGCCGTTTTGCCGCGCGCCCATGCCGCTGGCGGTGTTTCCGGTGCTCTATTTCCTGTGCGCTGCGATCTGGCTCGGCAATTTGCCGGCTGCGGCGCTGATGCTGATATTCGGCGCGTCGCACCTGGCGGTATCGCTCCAGTCGTTCAGGTAAAGCGAAAGAATATACTGCGCCCGACGGGACTTGATCCCGTCGGGCGCAGCTTTCATTTTATCAGCATTGCATCGCCGAAGGAGAAGAAGCGATAGCCCTGCTCCACGGCGGTTTTGTATGCGGCGAGGATATGCTCGCGATCGTACAGCGCGGACACGAGCATCACCAGCGTAGAGCCGGGCAGGTGGAAGTTGGTGATCAGCGCGTCCACCATCTGATACTGATAGCCCGGGCGAATAAAGATGCTGGTGTCGCCCTTTCTGGCGACCAGCCGTCCGTTTTCGGCGGCGGATTCCAGTGTGCGCACGCTGGTGGTGCCCACGGCGATCACGCGGCAGCCGCGCTTGCGGGCGGCATTGATGCGGCGGGCAGCGTCCTCGGTCACTTCGAAATACTCGGAGTGCATTTCGTGCTCCTCCACATTTTCCACCTTCACCGGACGGAACGTGCCCAGGCCCACATGCAGCAGCACCGGCACGATGTCCACGCCCTTTTCGCGGATGCGCGCCATCAGCTCGGGCGTGAAATGCAGTCCCGCAGTCGGCGCGGCGGCGGAGCCCTCCTGTCGGGCATAGACAGTCTGATAGCGCTCCCGATCCTGCAGCTTTTCATGAATATAGGGCGGCAGCGGCATTTCGCCCAGCTCGTCCAGCGCCGCCTCCATCGTGCCCTCGCACGCAAAATCCACGATGCGGCCACCGTCGGGCAACACCTCGGCGATCGTCGCCGTGAGCCGTCCGCCGCCGAAGTGCACCTGCGCGCCGACGCGCAGCTTCTTGCCTGGGCGCACGATGGCTTCCCAGCGTTTGGGCGCAAGCTGCTTCAGCAGCAGAATCTCGCACGCGCCGCCGCTGGGACGTTCGCCGATCAGCCGCGCCGGAATGACGCGCGTTTCATTGATGACCAGCGCGTCGCCGGGATTCAGGTAGTCGATAATATCGTAAAAATGCCTGTGTTCGATGCTTCCGTCGCGGCGGTCGAGCACCATCAGGCGGCTGTGGTCGCGGGGCTCCACCGGCGTCTGCGCAATGCGCTCCTCCGGCAGATCGTACATAAAATCGGATAGCTTCATCTTCAACCTGCTTTCGTTTTCATCCGGCCAATGCGCCTGTCTCACCCGCCATATCCGGAGGAAACAAACACGGCAGCCACGGCGTGCTTTTCCACGCCGCATTATTTTTCCTCACACGTCCATCCTGAGCTGCTTGGGGTCGCTCTTGCCGCCCGGCGTCTGCGGCAGGGCGCGCCCCATGTGCTCGTAGGCCTGCGCCGTGCACACGCGGCCGCGCGGCGTGCGCATAATAAAGCCCAGCTGCAGCAGATACGGCTCGTACACATCCTCGATGGTGGCCGCGTCCTCGCCCGTGGTGGCGGCCAGCGTGTCCAGCCCCACAGGGCCGCCGCCGAAGCGATCGATCATCGCCGCCAGCATCGTGCGGTCGGTATGGTCCAGCCCCAGCTCATCGATCTCCAGTATATCCAGCGCCTCGCGGGCGTTCTGCTCGGTGATACAGGCGTCGCCGCGCACCTGCGCAAAGTCACGCACGCGGCGAATGAAGCGGTTGGCGATGCGCGGCGTACCGCGCGAACGGCTGGCGATCTCCAGCGCGCCGTCATGCGTGCATTCGATCTTGAGAATTTTTGCCGAGCGCTCCACGATCACCGCCAGCTGCTCCGGCGAATACATTTCCAGCCGGAACGAAATGCCGAAGCGGTCGCGCAGCGGCGAGGAAAGCATGCCCGCGCGCGTGGTCGCGCCGATGAGCGTGAATTTCGGCAGATCCAGCCGAATGGAGCGCGCCGACGGCCCCTTGCCGATGATGATGTCCAGCGCATAGTCCTCCATCGCTGGATAGAGCACCTCTTCCACGGTATGGCTCAGGCGGTGGATCTCATCGATGAAGAGCACGTCGCCCGCGTTCAGGTTCGTGAGTATAGACGCCAGATCGCCCGCGCGCTCAATGGCGGGGCCGCTGGTCACGCGGATATTGTGCCCCATTTCAGCAGCCACGATGCCTGCCAGCGTGGTTTTGCCCAGACCCGGCGGGCCGTAGAGCAGCATATGATCCAGCGGCTCGCGGCGCTCAATGGCGGCCTGCATGTATACGTTCAGGCTCTTTTTCAATTTATCCTGGCCGATGTATTCGCTCAGCGCACGCGGGCGCAGCGACTGCTCCGCGTCCGAATCCTCCTCGCGAAAACCGGAGGTAATCAGCCTTTCCTCATCCTGCATCTGTGCGTCCTCCTTGCGTATTTACGATTTGCGCGCGCGGCGTCTGAGGCCGCCCGCCAGCTCGGTAAGCGTGTTCACCCGCAGCAGCAGGCATACGATGATATACGCCGCAAACGACGCCGCCGTAGCAACCACCAGCCGCACCAGCACGCGCAGCGTGCCCACGGCCTCGGGCAGCACGCGATCCATCAGCAGGCATACCGCCGCACATACGACCGCAGCGGCCACGATCCGCAGCATTTCGCCCGCGATGCGCTTAAAGCCCAGATGCCCCATGCGCCTGCGCAGCAGAAGCAGCATTGCCAGAAGGCCGCAGTAGCTGGAAATGGACGTCGCCAGCGCCAGGCCGTTTGCACCCATGAAGGTGCGCAGTATCAGATTCAGCACCACGTTCAGCGCCACGACCATGCAGGAAATGCGGAAGGGCGTCTTTGTGTCCTGAATGGCGTGGAAGGTACGGTTCATGTAATCGCGGAAGCCGAAGCTCAGCACGCCGACCAGATAAAACAGCAGCACGCCGCCGGTCAGGCGCACGGAATCCATATTGAAGCTGCCGCGCATGTACACCAGCTTCACCACATCCTGCGACATCACCATCGCCACCGCCACGATGGGCAGCGTCGCCATCGAAATCAGCACGATGCCGCGCCTGAGCGCGTACAGCAGGCCGCGCCGGTCGTTGTCGGCGGCGAGCTTGCTCATTTTGGAAAACATCACCGTGGTCAGCGGCACCATCAGCACGCCCAGCAGGAAGGTAATAAGCTTATAGGCGTAGTTCATGGCGGAGATCGACCCCGCCGCCAGTCCGGAGGCCAGGCTGCGATCGATCAGGTGGTTGATCTCGCTCACGCCCATCGACAGCACCGCCGGCCCCGCCAGCTTCAGCAGCCGGTGGAAGCGCCTGTCGCGCAGGTCGATGATCGGCTGATAATCAAACCAGCCCATCAAGAATGGAACCAGCACGAGCGCCTGCAGCACGCTGGCGGCAAACACGCCCCACGCCACGGCCTCGATGCCCAGCCTGCCCGAAAACAGCACCGTAGACAGGATGACCGCCACGCTCAGCGGGAAACCCGTCAGCTGCGCCGCCATGAATTTTTCCATGGCGTTGAGCAGCGAGGAAAGCACGATGGAAGCCACGTTGAACGCCAGCCCCAGCATCATGATGCGGGTCAGGCGCACCGTCAGCGCGATGCCCTCCGCATCGAAGCGGAAGATCAGCGTCACGATCGGGCGCGCGAAGGCGTACATGATCGCCGCGATCACCAGCGACGCCAGTATGAACAGATTCAGCGCGTTGCTGGCGAAGCAATTGGAATGCTTCAGGCTGTATTTTTCCCGCTCCTCCACAAACAGCGGCACCACCGTGGCGGTAATGCAGGAATTGAACAGCAGCACCGGCAAATAGAACAGCGTGTACGCCGAAGCATAGGCGTCGTTTTCAACGCCCGTGCCGAAATAGCCCGCCGTGATCATATCGCGCACAAGGCCGAACAGCTTCGAAAGAATGATAACCGCCGTAACCATGGCGGTGGTTTTGATGAGCTTATCCTTGCGTGCCAAAATACTCAGCCCTCCGGAGATCATTTAGACTTAAAAGAAATTATAGCATAGTTCCCGCCTTTTTTCCATCCTTTCCGTGTGAAGATACGATCTTTGCCCGCAATTAACGCCCTGTGCCGACGGCGCGTGTCGGGAAAATTAACAAATCGAGCTTGAGCGGCGCGGGAAAATAGTTTAGAATGGTAACATATTGAATTACGCGCGCAGCGCGGACAAGGAAGGAATGATCGTTTATATGGATCGCGTGTATAATTTCGCAGCCGGGCCGTCCGCCATGCCGGAGGAAGCGCTGCAGACCGCAGCGCGCGAAATGCTGTGCTATGGCGAAAGCGGCATGTCCGTAATGGAAATGAGCCATCGCTCCGGGATGTATGCCGAAATATTTGACGAAACGGTCTCGCTGGTACGCAAGCTGATGCACATTCCGGCCGACTACGAGGTGCTGCTGCTGCAGGGCGGCGCGACCGGACAGTTCGCGGCCATCCCGCTGAATCTGCTGGGCGCGGGGCAGTGCGCGGATTACATCGACAGCGGCAATTTCGCCCACGGTGCGCTGATCGAGGCGCAGAAATATGGCGACGTGCGCTGCGTGGCGTCCTCGCGCGATGAAAACTATGTGCGCATCCCCGAATGGAACGCGCGCGATTTCCACAGCGACGCGGCCTATTTCTACATCACCACCAACAACACCATCTTTGGCACGCGCTATGCGGCTCTGCCGGAAACGGGCAGCGTGCCGCTGGTGGCGGATATGTCGTCGAACATCATGTCCGAGGTCTACGACGTATCGCGCTTCGGCGTGATTTATGCGGGCGCGCAGAAGAACATCGGCCCTGCGGGACTGACGCTGGTGATCGTGCGCAAAGATCTGCTGGGGCACGCGCAGGCCATCTGCCCGAAGATCATGAACTGGCAGAAGATGGCGGAGCAGGGCTCCATGCTCAACACCCCGCCTACCTACGCCATCTACATGGCCGGTCTGTGCATGAAGTGGCTGAAGAAGCAGGGCGGCGTGGAAGGCATCGAGCCGGTGAACATCGAAAAGGCGAGGCTTATGTACGAGCTGCTGGACGAAAGCAGCTTCTACCGTCCGACGGCGCAGCCGAACTCGCGCAGCCGCATGAACGTGACCTTCACCACGCCCGACCCCGACACGGACGCGCTGTTCGTAAAGCAGGCCGCCGCGCGCGGACTGGTGAACCTGAAGGGACACCGGCTGGTGGGCGGCATCCGCGCCAGCATCTACAACGCCATGCCCCTCGAAGGCGTGCGGGCGCTGATCGCCTTCATGAAGGACTTTGAACAGGAGAATAAATAAATGTATTCGATCAAGACGCTGAATTCCATCTCCCCCGTCTATCAGGACGCGCTGCCCAACGCAGAATACGCAGTGAGCGCGGACTGCGAAAATCCGGACGCCATACTCGTGCGCAGCGCGAACATGCACGGCATGGATGTGAACGCCAACCTGCTGTGCGTGGCGCGCGCGGGCGCGGGCGTGAACAACCTGCCGCTGGACGATTTCGCCAGGCGCGGCATCGTGGCCTTCAATACGCCCGGCGCGAACGCCAACGCCGTCAAGGAGCTGGTAATCGCCGGACTGCTGCTCGCCAGCCGCAAAATCTACGACGGCATCGCCTGGTGCCGCGGCCTGACCGACGGCGAAACGAGCATTGAAAAGCAAGTCGAGGCCGGCAAAAAGCAGTTTGCGGGGCCCGAGCTGATGGGCAAGACGCTGGGCGTCATCGGTCTGGGCGCCATCGGCGTGCAGGTGGCCAACACCGGCGCGGCGCTGGGCATGGACGTGCTGGGCTACGATCCCTTCATTTCGGTAGAGCACGCCTGGAAGCTCTCCCGCGCGGTGCAGCACGCGCCTACGCTGGAGGAAATATTCGAAAAATCGGATTACATCACCGTGCATGTGCCGCTGATGGATTCCACCCGTGACCTGATCGACGCGGCGGCGCTCCGGCAAATGAAGCCGAGCGCGGCGCTGCTGAATTTCTCGCGCGACGGTCTGGTCAACGACGAGGCCGTGAAGGCCGCGCTGGAGGCGGACAAGCTGCGCGTCTACGTCACCGATTTCCCCTGCAAGGCGCTTATCGGCGTAAAGAACGTGCTGCTGACGCCGCATCTGGGTGCATCCACGCCCGAGAGCGAGGATAACTGCGTGCGCATGGCGGCGCGGCAGGTCAACAATTATCTCAAATACGGCTCCATCGAAAACAGCGTGAATTATCCCAACTGCAAGCTCAGCCCGAACGCCATTCCGCGCATCACGCTGCTGCATCAGAACGTGCCAAACGTGATCTCCGCCATCACCAAGGTGCTCAGCGAGGAAGCGCTGAACATCGAAAACATGGTGAACATGTCCCGCGGCGGCTATGCCTACACCGTGGTAGACGTTGGACACGCCCCCAGCGCGCGGCTCGTGGAAAAGCTGGGCACGCTGGATACCATCTATCGTGTGCGCCTGCTGATGCCGTAAGGGCCATGTCGCAACAAAAGCACCATTCGGCTCTGCCATTTAAGCAGAGCCGAATGGTCAGGATGTTGACAAAGTCAACAGACTGCCAGACGCTGAGAAACCCCGCAAGGCAAGGAAACGCGGGCTGCAAATGAGGGCGCATACATAATACGCACCGGAGACTTTGCGAAGCAAAGTTCCGGCAGCGCTGCGCGAATCTTTCAGATTCCAGCGCGGGCTGGTCGCCGCTGCCGCAGGCAGTGCGGTGACTTCTTCAACGTATGTAACCGATTTTGCAGCCCGCGTTGACGAAGCAAGCAAAAATTTTAACTTCGTCAGAAGTGGTTCTCGAAATTTCTGCGTTTGCGGGGTTTGGCAGTGGAATGACCCTGCTGCTCAATGACAGAGCAGCAGGGTGCTTTTGTTGTACAGGGATCGGCAAAGCCGGAACACGCCGATGATCCTTCAAGCGGCGCATTCCAGAATTCCCCGCCTTATTCCGCCAGCACGGTGCCGTCGGCCAGCGTGATGGTATGGCCGTTAAACTCGATCGTACCCGCGTTTTCCAGCGTGGAAATCACGCTGTCGCCGGTGAGGCTCCAGGTGCAGCCCTCGCCGATACTGACGGCGATGTTGTCGCCCTCAATCTCGCCGCCCGCGGTGTTCTCCACGATGCTGATCGAACCGGTAAGGCACGCGCCCTTCGTCAGGCTGAGCTTCAGCGTGGAGATCTCGTCCACCGTAATATCGCCCGCCAGAATCTGGCTCTGTGCGTTGAAGGTCACGTTTGCGCCGTTGGCGCCCGCCGTGCCCCAGCCGCGCGCAGAATCGTTGCCCTCCACGGTCAGGAGCTTGCCGTTTGCCAGCGTCAGCGATACGTTTTCAAGGGAGATCACGCTGTCGGTATTGGTAACGTAGAACATGTCGCCCGCATTCGCGGTGAGCGTGCCGCCCATCATGGCGAAGCTGCTCTCGCCCACGTCCGCATCGCCGGACATGCTCTGATAGAGCATCACGTTATGGATGTTCTCGGAGGCGTCGCCCTGATAGGTGCCGGCCATATTGCCGCTGACGTCGCAGTCATTGAGCGTGACGCTGTTCTTGCCCTCCACCACCACGGCCTCGGACGCGGTGGCATTGAGCGCCGCGCCGCTGACGGAAATATCGGCGGTAGAATAGATGGCGGGCGAGCCGGTGCCGTGGCTCGTATAGCTGCCGCCCTCCACCTCCACGGTGCCGCCGCCGCGGTCGGAGCGAATGGCCGCCGAGGAATTGCCGGAGGTCTCCACCGTCAGCCCATAGGCGTGCATTTCCGCGCCGCCGGTGGTCTGAATGCCGCCGGAATTGTCGGCCTGCGTGGTGATCGTGCTGTTCAGTATGGTAACACTGGTGCCCTGACCATAGCTGAACACGCCGTTGCCGTTGCGAGCGTTGGTGGTTACCTCGGCGGTATCGATGGTGACCTGCGCGCCGTCCTGCGCCAGCAGACCGGCGTTCATGCCGTAGAAATCGCCGCTCTCGGTATTCGAGCTTTCGCCGCCGGACTTGTCCACGGTGATGTTGGTCAGCGAGACGGTCGCACCCGAAATGCGCAGCGCGTTCTCGTCATCGCCAGCGGAGGCGTAGGAAGCGTCGGTGATCTCGGCGTCCTCGGTCAACAGCGTGGCCGCCGTGCCGTTTTCACCCTCTGCCGCCGCGCCGAAGCCGCCGGGGCCAGGGCCGCCCTCCGGCGGCTGGCCGGGCATATCGCCATCCGGACGTTCGGGCATATCGCCGGGTGCGCCGCCCTGGGGCGGCTCAGGCGGCTGCTCCGCCATGCCGGTGCAGGGCACGATTGCCAGCATAAGCGTCATTAAAAGCGCAAGCAGTTTCTTATTCATGTAAGTTGCCTCCTGTCCTTGGAATGGCTATATCCTAGCACCCAATTTTGAACAGGCCGTGAACGCAGATAAAACCCGCTGGAAACAATTTGCGGACGGCGGCGCATTATCCCCGGTGACAGTGCATTGTACAATTTTAAAAAAGGCATTTCGACGCGAAAAAGCGCCGTTCGCTTTCGCGGACGGCGCTTCAGAACATACCAGCGCTCAGCGCCAGCTGAAATTCAACATGCCAAAGATAAACACCACGGCGATGATGATCGGCACGACCACGGCAAACAGCGGCTTCATCCACTGCTTCACCTTCATGCCCCTGCCGCTGTTGGCCTCGGCCATGAAATTATCCCAGCCCCAGCCGTGCTTCTTGCTGACGCAGAAGATCACGAACAGCATCGACCCCAGCGGCAGCAGGCAGTTGCTGACCAGGAAATCCCACAGATCCAGGAACGACGTGCCCTCGGCAAAGGGCACGAAGCCCGCCCAGGCGTTGAAGCCCAGCGCGCAGGGAATGGAGAGCAGGAAAATGCCGATGCCGCAGATCAGGCTGCCCTTCGGGCGGCTCCAGCCGGTCTTTTCGCGCACCATCGCCAGTATGTTTTCGAACACGGCCAGCACGGTGGACATTGCGGCGAACATCATAAACAGGAAGAACAGCGTACCCCACAGGCGGCCGCCCTCCATCTGGTTGAACACGGTGGCCATCGTGGTAAAGAGCAGGCCGGGGCCCGCGCCGGGCTCAATGTCATAGGTGTAGCAGGCGGGGAAGATAATCAGACCTGCCATCAGCGCCGCCAGCGTATCCAGAACGATCACGTTTACGGATTCGCCCATCAGGCTGCGATCCTTGCCGATGTAGGAGCCGAAGATCGCCATGGAGCCGATGCCCAGCGACAGCGTAAAGAACGCCTGGTTCATCGCGCCCACGATGACGCTGCCGTTGATCTTGGAGAAATCCGGCACCAGATAGAACGACAGGCCGCGTCCCGCGCCGTCCAGCGTGAAGCTGTGCACGGTCAGCACCGCCATCAGCACGAACAGCGCCACCATCATGTACTTGGTGATGCGCTCAAGGCCACCCTGCAGGCCGTAGGCCAGCACCGCAAAGCCCAGCACCACCACGATGGCCATGTAGCCCACGTTGATGAACGGGCTGGAAAGCATCTTGCCAAATTCCAGGCTCGCGCCGTTTCCCGTCAGGAAATTCACGAAATAATAGATCATCCAGCCGGATACCACGGTGTAGAACATCATCAGCAGCACGTTGCCCGCCAGCGCAAAATAGCCGTGCGTGTGCCACTTTGTGCCCTTGGGCTCGAGCGCCTGATACATGCCGATCGGGCTCTTCTGGCTCGCGCGGCCCAGCGAAAATTCGACCGTCATTACCGGCAGACCCAGCACCAGCAGGCACAGCAGATAGATCAACACAAAGGCGCCGCCGCCGTATTTTCCGCACATCCACGGGAATTTCCACACATTGCCGCAGCCGATGGCGCAGCCTGCCGACAGCAGGATGAACCCCAGGCGCGAGCCCAGCTTCTCTCGATTTTGCATTGTAAAACCAATCCCCTTCTCCAATGTAAATTGCCGCGTGCGCCCTGAAAAAACGCGAACGGCACGCAGCCTCCCCCGACCGCGCTTTAGCTCGTTAAAATGATAACACAAATCAGCGCTTATGTCAATTCTGCATTAAATATTGCCGCTAAGATTTACTGCTAAGATCAGGATAATTTGTTCTGTTTTCATTTGGCAAAAACTGGAGAAGGTGAAAGTGGCGGGGGAGCGTGCTTCCCCGTCCACCCAGCTTGTCAAAAAGCTCTTTTTTGACAAGCTGATGCGATCCCGTATCCCCGCGCCCTTAAGACGCCAGCTTTTTCGCCATCTGTGCCGCGGAGGCAGCGTCGGCGGTGTAGGCGTCTGCACCGATCTCATCCGCAAATTCCTGCGTGATCGGCGCGCCGCCGACCATGACCTTGATATTGCCGCGGAAATCCTGCCGGTTGAGCAGCGCCACTGCATCGCGCAGCGCGGGCATGGTGGTGGTCAGCAGCGCGCTGAGCCCCACGATCTTCGCGTCCGGATTTTCACGCACCGCCTCCACGAATCTTTCGTGCGGCACGTCCACGCCCAGATCAATCACCTCAAAGCCTGCGCTCTCGATCATCATGGCCACGAGATTTTTGCCGATGTCGTGCAGGTCGCCCTGCACCGTACCGATGATCATCTTGCCCATGCCGCCGACCTCGCCGCTGCTCAGATGCGGCTTGAGCACATCGACGCCCTTCTTCATGGCGCGCGCAGCGACCAGCATTTCCGGCACGAATATCTCGTTGTTCCTGAAGCGCTCGCCCACGACGTCCATCGCGCCGATCATGGCCGCCAGAATATCCGTCGCGTTCTCCCCCTCATCCAGCGCGGTCTGCACGGCGGCGGCGATCAGCTTTGATCTGCCCGCGATTACCAGATTGGAAACATCCTGCCTGCTCATATTCCTTATCCCCCTAAAAACTGTTTTTGCCCGCATGGCGGAAGCATCTTCATTATTTGCCAATCGGGCCAAAAAGACCCGCGCGATAAGCGCCGATATACTCCATGCAATAATCGTCCAGCCCCAGCAGCGCCTCGGTGGCGTAGATCAGCCCCATCATATCGCGGTCGGTGGGATCGAGAATCGCGCTGTCCAGACCGGCGTTCATCGCCAACACGGTAAAGCCCAGATTGAGCAGCTTCCGCACCGGCAGATTGAACGAAATATTGCTGACCGCCGCCGTGATGTGGATGGACGGATACCGGCTGCGCACCGCCGAAATGACCTCGATGTTGGTCGCGATGCCGTTTTCGGAGGTGCAGAGCATCTCCACCAGCGGATCGATGTGGATGCGCTCGGGCGCGATGCCGTAGTGCTCGGCCTTCTGCATGATTCTGTCGAGCACCGCCAGCCGATCCGCCGCGCATTTGGGGATGCCGCTGTTGCCGGAGAGCAGCGCGATGACCTGCCAGCCCCGATTTTCAGGCTGCGCCATGATCGGGAAGATCACGTCCAGCTTATCGCCCTCGCCCGATACGGAATTGAACAGCCCCGGGCGGCTGCAAAGCTTGTACGCCTCGGAAAGTATCCGCGCGCTCGGGCTGTCGACTGAAATCGGAAGGTCGGTCGCAGCCTCGATGCACTCGATCATCCACCCGAGAGTCTCCAGCTCCTGCGCCTCCGGCACGGATGCGCAGCAATCGATGAAGCTCGCGCCCGCCTCGGCCTGCATGCGCGCGCGCGCCTTGATAAATTCCGCGTCTCTGCGCGCGATCGCATCCGCCACGACGGGGATCGAGCCGTTTATCTTTTCGCCGATGATAATCATATTATATCGTCCCCCCCTGCCCGCTTACTGAATCCAGCATAGCACAGCCTGCCGGTGCGGTAAAGTCCGCAAACTGTATGATTCTATCGCCGCTTTTCATACAATTTGTAGGATGAACATAAACGCAATATCGACATGCGGTTGCATCTTTCGTGCGCAGCTGATATAATGGCATCAGAATGGATCAGAGGTGACACAAGGCATGCCCATCGTGTATTTTATCAATGAAGGCATACAGCTGAAGGTTGAGGCCGGCGAGACCCTGCAAAGCGCGCAGATCCGCGCCGGTTTGCAGCCCAATGCGCCCTGCGGCGGCAACGGCAGCTGCGGCAAGTGCGCGGTGCAGATCCGCACAGCAGGCGAAAAAGCGTTCCGGCAGGTGCTGGCGTGCCAGACTCGGATCGAAAGGGATACGGAGCTTCGTACGCTTTGTACAGAAAACGGCGCGCAGGTACTGACCGACGCCGCTGCCGCCGACGCCGAATTCGACCCACAGCTCAGCATAGCGCGCATCCATGTGCCGCGCTGCCAGCGCGGCGAAGGCAGCGCGGACTGGGACAGGCTCAAGCAGGCACTCGACGGCGCGTTCGGCGCACGCCGCTGGCGCGCAAATCTGAAGGTCGCGTCGGCGCTGGGCGAGCTGATCCGCGCGCATTCGGGCGATCTGACAGCGGTGATCTGCGGTGAAACGGTGATCGACGTGCATGGCGGCGATCGCCGGCATGCGATGATCGCCTTCGACGTGGGCACCACCTCCATCGCGGGCTATCTGATCGACGCCGCTGACGGCGAGACGCTCGCGCGCGCGGGTATGCTCAACCCGCAGCGACAATTCGGCGCGGATGTCATACTGCGCGCGAGCCACGCGCTTTCTGGCGGCATGGACGAGCTTTCAAGCCTCGTGCGCGGCGCGCTGAACGAAATCACCCTGCGCCTCTGTGCGGAGGCGGGCATCGAGCCCAGCGATATTTACGCCGCCTGCGCGGTCGGCAACAGCTGCATGCACCACCTGCTGCTGGGCATTTTGCCCGCGTCGCTGGTGCGCGTGCCCTACAATCCGGCGATCTCCGAGGCGATCACATTAAGCGCCGCCGAGATCGAGCTGAACATCCATGCGGGTGCGCCCGTGCTGGTGCTGCCGGTCATCGCGGGCTTCGTCGGCGCGGACACCGTGGCCTGCCTGCTGGCGGGACACTGGGAGGCGCTTTCGCAGCTGACGCTGCTGATCGACATCGGCACCAACGGCGAAATCGTGCTGGGCGACCATGCGCGGCGCATCGCGTGCTCCACGGCGGCGGGGCCTGCCTTCGAGGGCGCGAAGATCTCCTGCGGCATGCGCGGCGCACCCGGCGCGATCGACCGCGTATGGCTGGAGGACGGCGCGCTGAAATGGCATGTCATCGGCGATGTGCCCGCGCAGGGCATCTGCGGCTCTGGCCTGATCGACCTGGTGGCGGCGCTGCTGGAAACGGGTGAAATCAATGAAAGCGGGCGGCTGTCCGGCGGCCCCAAATACCGCCTGGGCGACAGCGATGTGGTGCTCACACAGAAGGATATTCGCGAGGTACAGCTGGCCAAGGCGGCGATCTGCGCGGGCATCCAGCTGATGGCGCAGCGGCTCGGCGTATCGCTTGCCGAGATCGCGCAGGTGAACATCGCGGGCGCGTTCGGCAGCTGTCTGAATCCGCGGAGCGCGCTCAGGATCGGCCTTTTGCCCATGGAGCTTGCCGATACGCCCATCACCGCCGTGGGCAACGCCGCAGGCGCGGGCGCGTGCATGGCGCTGCGCAGCCGCAGAGCCTGGGCGCGCGCCGCCGAGCTGGCGCGGGGCACGGAATTTCTGGAGCTGGCCACGCTGCCGAGCTTTCAGGACACGTTCGTGGACGCGCTGGAATTCGGGGAGGCAGGGACATGATGCACTTTCCCGAACTCGAGAAGCTGGCGCTGGCGTCGGGCTTTAGCTGCGCCGCGCCGCTGGCCGTGGACACCATCGAATTAAAGCCCGAGGTTCGGGAAATGTGCGCCTCGGGCAATTGCGCAAAATATGGAACAAGCTGGAGCTGCCCGCCCGCGTGCGGCGCGCTTGAGGATTGCCGCGCGCGCGTCGCGCAATGCGCCTCGGGCATACTGGTGCAGACGGTTGGGGCATTGGAGGACGTCTGGGACGGCGAGGGCATGCTGGCCGCTGAGGCGCGCCACAAGGAGAGCTTCCGCCGCCTGCACGCCGCGCTGCGCCAGAAGGGCGCGCAGGTGCTGGCGCTGGGCGCAGGCTGCTGTACCAGCTGCGCCATATGCAGCTATCCGGACGCGCCATGCCGCCGCCCGCAGGAAATGACTTCATCCATGGAGGCCTACGGCATACTCGTAAACGAGGTATGCCGCCGCAACGGCCTGCGCTATTATTACGGCGCGAACGCCATTGCTTACACCGGCTGCTTCCTGTTCAGTGAGGAGGGATCCGCGCATGGATGCGCAGGCGATCTATGAAGCGGCGCGCATGGGGCGCGCGCACCGCGTGCAGCAGCTCATTTCGGAGGCGCTGGATGCGGGCGCAGACCCGACGGCGCTGCTCGACGCGCTGATACCGGCGATCGATGAGGTCGGGCAGCGCTACCGGCAGTATGACGTGGACATCGCGACCCTGCTGAACGTCGCCCGCAGCGTGCAAAAGGGCATGGACGTATTGTCCGAAGCCATGCGCGGCGCGCGCCAGTGCGTCGGGCGCGTGATACTGGGCACAGTGGAGGGCGATCTGCACGACGTCGGCAAGAACCTGGTCGCCATCATGCTCAGGATATACGGCTTCGACGTCATCGACCTTGGCGTGGACGTTTCCGGCAGGCAATTCGTGGAAGCGGCGCTGCAAAACCCGGACGTGCACATCGTGTGCCTGTCCTGCCTGATCAACACCAGCATGCCCGAAATGCGGCGCTGCACGCGCCTGATCCGCAGCGACCCGCGCCTGGCGCACGTCAGGATCATGGTCGGGGGCGCGCCGATCAACGGGCGCTTTGCCGAGGAGATCGGCGCGGACGTCTATACGGACAACGCCGTGGATGCGGCAAAGGCGGCGCTGAAAATGACGCAGGATGAGTGTTTGTAGATACTGATCGAAATGGAGACGGACGCATGAAACTTGGCTGTGATCTGGTGCAGGCGGCATTGGCGGCGCAATTTGACGGCGCCGAAATCTTCGGCGGCGGCGAATTTGAGCTTGAACGGCCGCTGCTGTGGTCGCCTGAGCAGCAGGCCGCTGCCGGAAGGCTGTATGTGCTCGACAGTGCGGACACAGCGCCGCTTCGGGCGGACAGCCTCACGGTCTATGCGGGCGGCGCGGCGCATCCGGGCTCGGGCTGCTGCGCCTGCATCGGCGCGCCCGCCGCGCAGGTATTCAATTTCCTTCAGCAGCTGTTTGACCGCTATGACGCCTGGGAGCGGCAGCTGGACGCGCTCACGCTGGCACAGAGCGGGCTGACCGGCGTGCTGGCCGCCGCGCATGAGATGCTTAAAAATCCGCTGATCGTGGTGGACAGTGAATTCTCCCCCGTCGCCCAGTTTGGTGAGGCTGAGCTGCGCATGCTGGATCTCAGCGACGCCGATACGTTTTCCGTCCTGAAAACCGACGCGGGCTACGCCGGACAATGCGGCGGGGCGGCGCCGTTTCTCTGCAGCGAAGCGCTGCTGGGCTGCCGCTTCTGGAGCGCGAATATCGGCGGGCTGCCCACGGCGCATCGCCTGCTGCTGATGGAGGGCTCCGCGCCGCTCAGGCCCGGCTCCGGCATGCTGCTGAAATACCTGATACCGCATGTGCGCGCGGCCCTGCTGCGGGATCAGCAGGTGGACATCGCCGGCAACCGGCTCGAGGAATTGCTGATGCAGGTGCTGACGGAGCGCGGCGCGGACTATCTGCAGCTCAGCAACCAGCTTTCGCGCCTGGGCTGGAGCGCCGAGCACGAATACTTCTGCCTGGTGCTGCGGCTGATGCGTCAGGTCAGTCAGGGGCTGTCCATCCACCAGATCTGCGTCACCCTGCGGCGGCGCTATCCGCAGTGCTGCCCGCTGGTATACCGCAGCCAGATCGTATGCTATTTCAACGCCACCGCGCTTGGTAAAAGCCTGAAGGAGATCGCGCGCGAGCTGACCATTTTCATTCGGGACGAGCTGCTCAGCGCGGGCTACAGCCGCCCGATGCGCGGCCACAGCTGCCTGCGACGGCAGTTCGTTCAGGCCGAGGCCGCGCTGGAAATCGACGCGCGCTGGCATCCAAACATCTGGATCCATCACTTCGATTCCATTTCCATGCGCTTCCTGCTCAGCGAAGCCACGCACCGCCTGCCCGGCGAAATGATCTGTCACCCCGGGCTGCTCGCCCTGCGCGCGCATGATGCAAAAAACGGCACCGATTACCTGCACACGCTGAAGGTGTACCTGCAGCACAACCTCAACGCGGTGCGGAGCGCACGCGCCCTGTTCATTCACCGCAGCACCTTCCTCTATCGTCTGGATCGCATTCTGGAAATACTGGACAGCGCGCTGGATGATCCAGAGGAGCTAACCTACCTCTCCGTATCCTTCATGCTGCTGGATGAAATTGAAAAAAGATAGGACGCCGATCAATTTCGGGCGTCCTTTTCTTTTTGAAATATTGAAATATGAGGATTGGCAAAGTCCAAACCCTGCGGGCCAGCGAACCCCTTATTATGCCAGCCGCAGAGCGCTCTCGGCGGGCACCTCCAGTGTCCTGCCGCCGTATTCGACCCAGCGGCTGCCGCTCGAACGGTTCACCGCCACGGCGCGCGCCTCGTCCTTCGCGGGCATGCCGAACGCATCCGCGCCGTCCTGAATAAAACGCTCCACGATCACCACGTCCTCGCCCGCCGCCGTCAGGCGCATTTCACCCGTCCTGAGCGCGACGGAGCCCATGCGCCGAAGCGCCGCATCGCGGAAGGCTTCGACCAGCGCCTTATCCTCGCGTCCCCAGGGATAGGTACCCCGACAGTAGGGATCGGACATGCCGTAGAGTCCGGCCTCGTCGCCATAGTACAGGCAGGGCATGCCGGGCAGCGCACAGACCAGCTCCCACGCGGCGATCAGCCGCCGGCGGCCGCGCGCGTAGTCCTCCGCGCTCAGCTCGATGGGATAGCGGTATTTGCGCTCCGGCTCCATGTTGCCTACGTCCGCCAGCACCGTCAGCGCGCGCGGCTTGTCGTGGCTGCCCAGAAGGTTCATCTGCGAATAGAAGAAGGTGCGCGGCTGGTTTTCGCGCATGCTCAGCACGCGGCGCACAAATTCCATGGCGTTGATGCGCCCCAGCATGAACAGCAGCACCGCATCGCGCAGCGGATAATTCATGGTCGCATCCAGCGTGTCGCCCGCGCAATAGCAGCGCGTCTCGCCGTAGGCCACCTTGTTGCTCGGATCCTCCCACACCTCGCCGATCAGCGCGGCCTCGGGATCGATCTCCCTTTCGCGGCGGCGCAGCTCGCGGATGAAATCCATCGGCAGCTCGTCGGCCACGTCCAGCCGCCAGCCGCCGGCGCCCGCGCGCAGCCAGTGCGCCAGCACGCTGTCCCTGCCGGAAATGATGAATTTGCGGTAGGACGGATCCTCCTCGCGCACGTTGGGCAGCGTCTTAAAGCCCCACCAGCTGTCGTATTCGTCCGGCCACTTTTCAAAGCTGTACCAGCTGCGGTACGGGCTCGCCGGATCGCAGTATGCGCCGTGGCCGCCGTAGCTGCTGTAACGGTCGAAGTAGCGGCTGTCCGCGCCGGTATGGGAAAACACGCCGTCGAGCACGATGCGCACGCCCACTTTTTTCGCCTCGGCGCACAGCGTGCGGAAATCCGCCTCCGTGCCGAAGGACGGGTCGATCTGCATGTAATCGCCGGTATCGTATTTATGGTTGCTCTCGGCGCGGAAGATGGGGTTCAGGTACAGCGCCGTCACACCCAGCGAACGGATATACGGCAGCTTTTCCCGTATGCCGTTCAGATTGCCGCCAAAGAAATCGTTGGCGGTGCAGTTGCCGCGCTTGTCATTGATGACCAGCGCGGGATCATCGTCCCAGCGGGCGTGATAATACGCCCCCGCCGGCAGCTTTTCACGGTCAAGACCGCCCGCGTTGCAGAAGCGATCCACCATGATCTGCATCATCAGCCCCTCGCGCATCCACCTGGGCGTATCGAACGCGGGGTCGTATACCGTCAGCTGGAAGGATGCGGGCTCATAGCGGTGGCAGCAGCCCTCGCCGCCGCGGTTGTCCGCCGCATTGCCCAGATACCAGATCTGCCCCTGCTCGTCCGCCGCCATGAAATAATACCACAGCAGCCCGGGCTTTTCCGGTATCTCCATTTCATATTCATACATGCCGCCGTCCAGGTGGCGCATATACCAGCGATATTCAGCGCCCTCCCACCAGATGCGCAGCGTAACGTTTTGCATGCCCTCGGCGCGTACGCGCAGTCGCACGCGGCTGCCGCAGGGCGCGGCGCCCTGCGGACAGCGGTATTCATCCTGTCTGGAATTGTGATAAAAGATCATATTACAGCTTCAGCGGCTTCAAATGCCAGATCTGGTCGTTGTATTCGGTGATGGTGCGGTCCGCGGCGAATATGCCGGACGACGCGGTGTTCATAACGGCTTTCTTCAGCCAGAGATCCTTGTCCGTATAATCGCGGGCGATGCGCATCTGCGCCGCCAGATACTGCGGCAGATCCTTGAGCACGAAGTAGGGGTCGGGCATACCGCCGTTGTCGCCAAAGAGCAGTCCGTGGTAGATCTCCTGGAACATGCGCGGGTTTTCCGGGCAAAGCGTGCCGTCGATCAGCTGGTTGAGCGCCTTGCGGATGGCCGCGTCGGTCTCGTAGATCTCGTGCGCATGGTAATTTGCATAGCCGCGCTCCACCTCGTCGGCAGTCAGGCCGAAGATATAGATATTCTCCGCACCCACGGCGTCAAAGATCTCGCAGTTCGCGCCGTCCATCGTGCCGATGGTGACCGCGCCGTTCATCATGAACTTCATGTTGCCGGTGCCGCTGGCCTCCTTGCCGGCGGTGGAGATCTGCTCGGACAGCTCGGTGGCGGGCATCAGCACCTCGGCCTGGGAAACGCAGTAATTCTCCAGGAACACCACGCTAATCAGCTTCGAGGCGCGCGGGTGCTTCTTCACCAGCTCGGCAATGGAATTGATGAGCTTGATGGTGAGCTTCGCACGCTGATAACCCGGCGCAGCCTTCGCGCCGAAGATGAAGGTCTTGGGCGGCATATCGAAGGACGGATCCTCGTCGATGCGGTTGTAGAGCATCAGTATGCCCAGCGCGTTCATCAGCTGGCGCTTGTATTCGTGCAGGCGCTTGGCCTGCGCGTCGAACATGGTGTCCGGATCCATGATAACGCCCTGCATGCGGCGCACGCGGTCCGCCAGACGCAGCTTGTTGTAATGCTTCACCTCGGCAAACCGCTCGCGGAAGGCGCGGTCATCGGCGAAGGGCTTCAGCTCGGCCAGATAATCCATGTCCTTGCGCCACTTGTCGCCGATGGCGGAATCGATCAGATCCGACAGCCCGGGGTTGGCCTGAATCAGCCAGCGGCGATGCGTGATGCCGTTGGTGATGGCGTGGAACTTGCCCGGCTCCATCACATAATAGTCGTGGAAGGTCCGCTTTTCCAGAATATCGGTGTGGATGGCGGAGACGCCGTTGACCGAGTGCGTGAACGCCACGCACAGGTTCGCCATATGGATCTGGTTGTAGGCGACCACCGCCATATGGCCGATGCGCTCCCACTGCCCCGGGTATGCCTTCCACAGCTTCTCGCACAGCCTGCGGTTCATCTCGCATACGATCTGATATACGCGCGGCAGCGTCTGCGCGAACAGGTTCTCCGGCCAGCGCTCCAGCGCCTCCTGAAGCACCGTGTGGTTGGTGTAGGCGAAGGTGCGGCGGCAGATGTCCTCGGCCTGATCCCAGCCCAGACCATGCTCGTCCATCAGCAGGCGCATCAGCTCCGGAATGGCCACTGCCGGATGCGTGTCGTTGATATGGATGGCGACCTTGTCCGCAAAAATGCTCCACTGCGGGCCATAGACCTTCAGGAAATCGTTCACGGCATACTGCACCGACGCCGACGAGAAGAAATACTGCTGCTTCAGGCGCAGCTCCTTACCCTGCCAGGAATCGTCGTTCGGATAGAGCACCTTGGAAATGACCTCGGCCAGCTCGCGCTCCTCCATCGCCTGCACATACTGGCCGCGATTAAAGGAATTCATATCGAAGCGCTTGGGCGAGCGCGCCGACCACACGCGCAGCATGTTCACCATGCAGGAATCATAGCCCACGGTGGGGATATCGTAGGGCACGGCCTCCACCACCACGGAATCCACCGTGCGGAAATTCATGCGGCCGTTTTCCTCAAATTCCTCCACGCGGCCGCCGAAGTGCACCTGCACCGTCTGATCCGGCCGCGGCACCTCCCACACGTTGCCGTCGTCCAGCCAGTTGTCCGGCACCTCCACCTGGAAGCCGTCCACCAGCTTCTGGCGGAAGAGCCCGTATTCATAGCGAATGGTGCAGCCCATGGCGGGCAGCTGCAGCGAGGACAGCGCGTCCAGGAAGCACGCCGCCAGACGGCCCAGGCCGCCGTTGCCGAGCCCGGGCTCCGGCTCCTCCTCGGCGATCAGCCCGCGGTCGATGTGCAATTCCTCCAGCGCCTGTATGTAATTCTTTTCGTTGACCAGATTCACCATATTGGAAAACAGCGAGCGCCCCACCAGAAATTCGGCGCTGAGATAATAGACCTTCTTCGCACCTTCTGCCTTGCGCACGCCGCGCGATTCGGTGCGGCGCTGCATGATTTCATCGCGCACCGTGAGCGCCACAGCCTTGTAGAGCTGTTCGTCCGTCGCGTCAGATATTTCGCAGCCAAAATTGCTGTTGAGCTTTTCTACCAGATTTTTCTTGATCTCCTCGACCGTCATTCGCCTGAATTCCACTTGAGCCGCACCTCCGATTCTGTCGAGCCTCTTTCCGCCAGAAATACAAATAACCATTTTGCAGTATAGCACGTTTTGCCCAAAACTGCAAACCCATCCGGCGTTTCATGACGATCAGCATTTCTAAAAATGCAATTTTTCTGCCATTTCGCGGCGTAACCGCATCGATTATGAATTATTTTATCTCTTAGTATTCAGATTTAACGCACATTTCACCATCACCCCCGTGACACGCCGTCCGTTTTGGAATACAATAGAACCATAAAGCTGCCGGAGCGGCGCTCCGGCCTGAAAGGAAGTACCGATTATTATGCCGCTGAGCTTATCTGAACGCGCGCTGGCGATCTCCCCCTCGGTCACGCTGGCGATAGATACGCAGGCCAAGAAGCTGCGCGCCGAAGGGTTGGACGTCATTCCCTTTGGCGCGGGCGAGCCGGATTTCTGCACCCCCGAATACATCAACGATGCGGGCAAGTTTGCCATCGACGCGGGCATCACGCGCTATACCGCCGTAGCGGGCACGATGGATCTGCGCACGAAAATATGCGAAAAATTCTTCCGCGACAACGGCCTTGAATATAACCCCTCGCAGATCATCGTTTCCAACGGCGCCAAGCAGGTGCTCTTTACAGCGCTGAGCGCCATCATCAACCCCGGCGACGAGGTGCTTCTGCCCGCGCCCTGCTGGCTGAGCTATCCGGAAATGGTGCGCATGGTGGGCGGTACACCGGTCATGGTGGACGGCCAGGAGGAAAACGACTTCATCGTCACCGCCGATATGCTGCGCCCGCATGTCACCGAGCACACCAAGGCCATCATCCTCAACAGCCCGAACAACCCGAACGGCTGCGTCTATCCCGCGCAGGTGCTGTCTGAAATCGCGCAGCTCGCCGTGGAAAAGGGCTTCTATATCATATCGGACGAGATATATGAAAAGCTGATCTACGACGGCGAGGCGCATCGCTCGCCCGCCTCGTTCAGCGAAGAGGTAAAGGCGCAGACCATCGTGGTCAACGGCGTATCCAAGACCTATGCCATGACCGGCTGGCGCATCGGCTATGCCGCGGGCCCCAAGCCCGTGATCAGGGCGATGACCTCGTTCCAGAGCCACGCCTCCTCCAATGCCAATTCCATCGCGCAATATGCCGCGGCCACAGCGCTCTCCTGCGGCGATACCTATATCAAATCCATGATCACGGAATATGATGTGCGCCGCCGCCTGATGCACCGCATGCTCAACGAGATTCCCGGCCTGTCGTGCAGACTGCCGAAGGGCGCGTTCTACATCATGCTCAACCTCGGCGGCGCGCTGGGCAAGAAATATAAGGGACAGCTGATCGACGGCAGTACGAAATTTGCCGAGCTGCTGCTCAATGAAAAGCGCGTAGCGGTGGTGCCCGCGTTGGCCTTTGGCAACGATGGCTTCGCTCGCCTCAGCTACGCCACCAGCCGTCAGAACATCGTGGAGGGCTGCCGCAGGATCGCCGCCTTCATGAGCGAGCTGGAGGACTGAGGCCCATTCAGCAGGAATCGGCGGGAGCGTGCTTCCCCGTCCACCAGGCTTGTCAATTTGACAAGCTAAAGGGAGTCTCTGGACGCTTTGTCCGGAGGCCCCCTGTTTTATCTGCTCGTTCGTTTATTCGTCCTGCGCCTTCTGTGCACCCTCCTTCACGCGGTTGACCGCAGCATAGCCGCCGTTTGAAGCCAGCGACACCAGCGCCGCATTGAAAAGCGCAAGCACCGCGCCCTTCACGGAAAAGCCGCCGCCAAAGGTGAGCGCCAGCAGCAGCGTGCCCAGCGCCAGCAAGTAGCTCCACAGCTGCGTGGGAATGCGCCGTATACCGGGCGCGTCCTTCGTGATCTGCGTCAGCAGACCGACCGCCGCAGCCGCGCCCGCGTAGGAGCCCAGGCCGTCCCAATCAAAGAATTCCATTCCATCGCCCCCTCATCTGATGCAATAGCCTATGACCGCACCGACCGCGGCCAGAACCAGATATTTGATGATCTCAAAGCCCAGCTTCTTCCACCGTTCGCCGGGCTCCTTTTCCATTGCCTGTACGCGCGCCGCCACGCCCTCCAGGCTACCGGTCAGCTTGTCCAGCTTCTTGTTCAGCGCCTCTATGGCGTCCGCCTGGCGCTGAAGCGTGATCAGTATTTCATTCTGGCGGCGGGTGCTCACCTCCAGCTCGTCCAGCCTCCGCCGAAACGAGGCGTGCTCGCTGCGGTTCTCCGCCGCGGCCTCCAGAGCCTGAGTCAGACGCCGCTGAACCTCAATATACTGCTCCATGTGTCTTCACGTCCGTTCAGGCGGCGCGGCAACCGCATTCAGGCTCACCCAGCCGTGCCTGTCCCCGACGCGCACGAACACCCATCCCCCTGCGTCCACTTCGGTCACCGCGCCGCTCACCGTGCCCAGGCTCGGGTACGCCGTGCCCGGGCCCGCGCGCAAGTTCCACTTGCCCGGCTTCAAGGCGAGCTGCCTGCCGCTGCCCGCGTCCGGCACAGCAGGCTCAGGCGCTGCCGTTACGCACCCAAGCCTTGCAAAGCAAGTCTTGGGCAGCGCCGTGCTGCCAGCTTCGCTGCGCACGGGCTGGTCGCCGCTGCCGGACGCGGCAGTGCGGCGACTGC
>CAKUOX010000026.1 GCA_934670175.1 uncultured Clostridia bacterium
GAAATGTTCACCATCGCGGCGTGCGTGCTCGGCGGCGTGAGCGTCACCGGCGGCTATGGCAAGATCACCGGCGTGGTGATCGGCGCGGTGATGATCGCGCTGATCGACAACGCCATTCCCATGCTGGGCATCGGCAATTCCATGATTACAGAATTCGTGAAGGGCATACTGCTGCTGCTTGCGATTCTGCTGAACGTGGTATTGCAGCGCATGGCCAGCAAGCAGGATCTGGCAAGGAGGGCTGTGTGATGAAGAAAAGGATGATCGCCTTCTTTAAGAGCTGGGAGTTTTTCCTGCTGTGCCTGCTGGCGCTGACCTGCGTAGCCTTCGATCTGAAGGACTCGGCGAACCTGGCGGCGGGGCTTTCCAAGAAGGACGTGTTCAATTTTGTGAACATCATCAAGTCGCTCAGGCCGTACATGCTCTATTCGTTTATGACGCTGGGCATGATGCTGATATTGGCGCTGGGCGATATGGACATCTCCGTGGGCGCCATCGCCACGCTGAGCGTGGTGGTGCTGGCGGTGCTCTACCGCGCGCTGGGCGCGGCGGGCATGGCGCTGCCGCTGGCGTTTGCGCTGTCCATCGCGGCGTGCCTGCTCTGCGGCGTGCTCTGCGGGCTGATCAACGGCCTGCTGGTCACGCGCTTCCGCGAGCTGTTCCCCATGATTATCACCCTGGCGACGCAGCTGTTCTTCCGCGGCTTCAGCTATCTGCTCATCGGCGGCGAGACCATCACCTTTAAGGACGATACCTTCAAGCGCCTCAAGGAGCTCAACGGCCTGATCGACCTGGGCTCGGTCAAGCTGCCGGTCATGATCCCCATTTTCCTGGTCTGCGCGTTGGTGTTCTATGTGGTGCTGCACATGCTGCCCGTCGGACGGCGCATCTTCGCCATCGGCGCGAGCCCCACGGCGGCGCGCTATTCCGGCATCTGCGTAGACCGCATCAAGGTGGGCTGCTATGTGACCGCCGGCCTCACCAGCGCGGTCACGGGCCTGTTCTTCGTGGGCGCGACCTCGTCGTCCGTGAAGGCGGACATCATGGACGGCTACCACATGTATGCCATCGCGGCGGCCATTCTCGGTGGCTTCTCCACCGACGGCGGCAAGGGCAGTGTGATCGGCGCGGTGATCTCGCTGTTCATCTTCGGCATCGTGAAGATCGGCTTGGGCACGCTGTTCGGCTTTGCGGACAGCTCGGTCAACCTGTCCGTGGGCGTGATCCTGATTCTGTCGGTGCTGCTGCCCAACATTTCGGAGGACATCCGCAACGCGCGGCGCGTGCGCCGTCAGCGCGCGGAGGCGGCAGGTAAGGCCGCGTAAAAATCGCTTCGATTTTGCCTGAAGGGCAAAAAAATTATAGGGAGGTACAAATCCATGAAGAAGATCCTTGCACTTGTCCTGGTTGCGCTGCTGGTTCTGGCGGGCGCCGCGCTGGCGGAAGCCAAAGCGGGCGAAGGCCTGTACATCGGCGTGGTCTACAAGCAGTCCGGCAACGCCTATTTCCAGGCGTCTGTGGACGGCATCCAGAAGGCTGCCGATGAGCTCGGCTTCACCTTCGAGCACGACGGCCCCGACGACGGCTCCAACGACGGCGCCATCCGCATCATCGAAAACTACATCACCAAGGGCGTGGACGCGCTGATCATCTCCGCGAACGATCCCGACGCGCTGGTTGACGTTTGCACCCAGGCCATGGAAGAGGGCATCAAGGTCGTTTCCTACGACGCCGAGGTCGCCTATCCCGGCCGCGATCTGGATGTGCAGCCTTCCTCCGCGAAGAACATCGGCCTGACGCTGCTGGAGTCCATCGCGAAGTCCGTGAACTATGAAGGCCAGATTGGCATCGTGTCCGCCATGGCGACCGCGCCGAACCAGAACCTCTGGATCCAGTACATCGAGGAAGAGCTGGCGGCCAACGAAGCCTATGCCAACATCGAGTACATCGGCACCGTGTACGGCGACGATGAATATCAGAAGTCCTTCGACGAGACCCAGGCGCTGCTGAACCAGTATCCGGATCTGAAGGGCCTGATCGTGCCCACCACCGTCGGCGGCCCCGCGGTTGCGAAGTGCATCCAGGATGCCGGACGCGACGTGAAGGTGACCGGCCTGACGCTGGCCTCCGATATGAAGACCTTCATCGACGCCGGCATCTGCGACGAGACCTTCCTGTGGAACCCGATCGACCTGGGCTATGTGGCCTCCTATGCGGCGGTCGCGCTGGTCAATGAGGAGATCACCGGTGCTGCGGGCGACAATGTGGTCGCGGGCGATTACAACCTGACCGTTGAAGATAAGGGCGAAGATGGCGCGACCATCCTCTACCTGAACAAGCTGAACTGCTTCAACAAGGAAACCGTGAACGACTGGGTAGACATCCTGTAATCCGGTTTTCGAAATGGGGACTGCCTCGGATGGCTTTTGCGATCCGTTCAGGGGCAGTCCCCTGTTTTTTTGACAAATTGAGGGCGGCGGGGCATTGGCTCCGCCGCCCTCAATTTGTCCATACTGAGGCAATTTTCCAACATTTTTAAAACCCCTCGCTTTTGGCAGGCATTTCTGCTACAATGTAAATGGATGTCTCCAATATTTACATAAAAGGGGGATAAAAAATGGACCGAAGGCTCGGCATTGTGCTCGCACTGGCACTGCTGGCAGTGCTGCTCTTTGCGGGGAGCGCGTTGGCAGCCCCGCCGGTGCTCCCGAACGACAGGAGTCAGGCGCATATCGATCAGTATCCCGAATGTCTCACGAACGTCAATTTCTGCGCGGACGACAGCACGCACTACTATTACTGCAACCGGCATAAAGAATACCTCTCCGACAGGGTGCCGCACTATGGCGGAAGCGCTACCTGCACGAAGTCTGGCAGGTGTAGCTTGTGTAACGTAGCGTACATATGGCAGCTCGGCCATGAGTATAAAGATTACGTTTTTGACGACAACGCCACCTGCTTAGGCAATGGCACCGAGACCGCCAAATGCGTTCGCTATGGCGTCGGCGACTGTACCGCCACGCAAACCCGTACCGCGTACGATACGGCGCTCGGCCATAGGTTCGAGGATTATGCACTCCTCAGCGAAGCGACCTGCACGCAGGATCGCACCGAAAGGGCGGAGTGCGTCCGCTATGGCAAGAACGGCTGTACCAAGGCAGATATTCGCACCGTTTCCGGCACGGCGCTCGGCCATAAGTTCGAGGACTACATTTCTGATAATAATGCTACCTGCACACAGGACGGCACGAAGACCGCCAAATGTATCCGCTATGGTACCGGCGGCTGCGATGCCACCGACACCGTTTCCGATCCGGATACGGCGAAGGGGCACGACTATAAAAAGAAGGTCGTGCCGCCGACCTGCACGAAGGGCGGCTATACCACCTATACCTGCCAGCTGTGCGCGTACAGCGAGACCGGCAATCGGAAGTCCGCGCTGGGACACTGGTTCGGCGAATGGGCGCCGAATTATCAGCAGGGCGAAGCGGAGCCTGACGCCGACGGCACGCAGAGCGCGCACTGCCGCCGTGCAGGCTGCGGATATGTGGTTAAAAATGCGTGCACGGCGTTTGAGCTCCGCATGGATGCGGATGCGGTAACGGCCTGTCCGGTCTGCGGCGCTGTGAGCGACGGCACGGAGCTGGCGCTGGTGGACGCTGCGAAGGGCACGGCCATGACCGGCGCCCTGCCGCGGGGCGAGCTCGTGGTTCGCATGGGCACGCTGGCAAATGGGCAGACGGTGCTGCTGGCTGCGTTTGAATACAGCGGCAGGCTCGAACAGCCCACGGGCGCGGTGAAGATCGCGCTGCCCGCCGCGCTGCTGGAGGGCTGTATGCTCGAGCTTCTGGGTGCGGATAGTGCGGAAATCTCTGTGGAAACCGATGGCGATGAAGCCGCCATCGTCCTCGATTTTGCGCCCGTGGAGGGCGAAAAGCCGGTGCGTGCCATGCTGTTCGTTCCGACCGCCGCAGAGGCGTAAGCAATCATTACAAACGATACATAAAGCCCGCCGGCATGCCGCCGGCGGGCTTAAAACCACTGACAAACCCTGCAAACGCAGAAATTTCCTGAACAACTTCTGACGAAGCTGAAATTTCTGCTTACTTCGTCAACACGAGCTGCAAAATCGGTTACATACGTCCGTGTATGCGCCCTCATTTGCAGCCCGCGTTTCCTTGCCTTGCAGGGCTTTTCAGCGTCTGGCAGTCTGTTGACTTTGTCAACATCCTGAAGCCCGCCGGCATGTTGCCGGCGGGCTTCCAGCTTTATGCAAAAGGACGGAGGTATCCTGTCCTTTTTTGGGCAGTGTGGGGGACTGTCCCCTTGCGGAACAGTCCCCCATGCTTTTATCGTTTCTTACTTCTTCACGAAGCGATGATAGCTCTTCTTGCCCTTGCGCACGAGCAGGCCGTCGCCCGCGAGCATATCCTCGGTCACGCGGAAGTCCACATCCTGCACCTTTTCATCGCCGATATACAGGCCGCCGCCCTGAATGGTCTTGCGCGCCTCGCCGTTGCTCTTGCACAGGCCGACCTTTGCGATCAGCGCCACGATGCGGTTATCCGCCGCCAGCTCCTCGGCAGAGATCTCGGTGGTGGGCACGCTGCCGGCCAGCGCGCCGCCGCCAAAGAGCGCCTCGGCCGCCTGCTGCGCCTTGCGCGCCTCCTCCTCGCCGTGCACATTTTTGGTGACCTCGAAGGCCAGAATGCGCTTGGCTTCGTTGATCTCGCTGCCCTGCAGCGCGCCCAGGCGGCGCACCTCGTCCATCGGCAGGAAGGTCAGCAGACCCAGACACTTCTCCACGTCCGCGTCGTCCACATTGCGCCAGTACTGGTAGAAATCGTAGGGCGAGCACTTCTCGGGATCGAGCCACAGCGCGCCCTTCTCGGTCTTGCCCATCTTGCGGCCGTCATGCGTCAGCAGCAGCTGGAAGGTGAGGGCAAAGGCGTCCTTCTGATCCTTGCGGCGGATCAGATCTGCGCCGGAGAGCATGTTCGACCACTGATCGTCGCCGCCGCACTGGAGCTTGACGCCGTAGCGGTGGTTCAGCTCCAGGAAGTCGTAGCTCTGCATCAGCATGTAGTTGAACTCCAGGAAGGTGAGCCCGCGCTCGAGGCGCTGCTTGTAGCATTCGGCGGTGAGCATGCGGTTGACGGAGAACAGCGCGCCCACATCGCGCAGGAAGTCGATGTAATTCAGGTCGCGCAGCCAGTCGGCGTTATTCACGATCACGGCGCAGTTTTCCTTCGCAGGGTCGAAATCCAGGAAGGATTCCATCTGCTTTTTGATATGCGCGACGTTGTCGTCGATGTCCTCCACGGTGAGTACCTTGCGCAGGTCGCTCTTGCCGGAGGGGTCGCCGATCATGCCCGTGCCGCCGCCCATCAGCGCGAAGGGCTTGTGGCCGGCCTTCTGCAGGTGCGCCATGGCCATGATCGGAATGTAGTGACCGATGTGCAGGGAATCGGCAGTGGGGTCGAAACCCACATAGAAGGGCACCATTTCCTGATCGAATGCCTTGTAGAGGTCCTCTTCAAAGGTGATCTGCTTGACAAACCCGCGTTCCTTCAACAAATCCAGTGCGTTCATTTTTTATCTCTCCAAATCGTTTTATTTTTTCAGCTCTTTGATCAGCGCGCCCAGCCGGCCCATGCCCTCGGCGATGGCCGCCGGCTCCTGCATGGAAAAGTTCAGGCGCAGCGTGTTTTCATGGCCGCCGTCGGGGTAGAAGTGCGTGCCGGGCACGAAGGCCACGTTCTGCTCTATCGCCCTTTCCAGCAGCGCCTGTGCGTTCATTTCGCCCGGCAGCCGCGCCCACACGAACAGGCCGCCCTGCGGACGGGTGTATACCGTGCCCTCCGGGAATGCGGAAAGCGCGGCGAGCATCGCGTCCAGCTGGTGCCGGTAATCGGCGCAGATGCGCTCAAGGTGCGGTTTCAGCAGCCCCTTTTCCAGATACATCGCCACGATGGCCTGGTTCAGCAGCGGGGAGTGCACGTCCGACGACTGCTTGCCGATTACCATCTTGCGCAGCAGCCCCGCATCCGGCACGGCGGCCGCACCCACGCGCAGCCCGGGCGAGATATACTTGGAATAGCTGGACATGTACACCACCCAGCCCTCCTCGTCATACGAGGAGATGGACGGCAGCGCGTCGCCCGCATAGCGCAGGTCGCGATAGGGATCGTCCTCGGCGATGACGAAGCCGTTCTTCGCCGCCATGATTGCCAGCGCCTTGCGGCGCTCGCCGCTCAGCGTGCGCCCGGTGGGGTTCTGGAAGGTCGGGATCACATACATCAGCTTCGGCCGGTATTTCTTCACCAGCGCTTCGGCCTCGTCGATGATCACGCCGCCCTCGTCCGTGGGCATGGGAATGATGCGCGCGCCGTAGATGCGCATGGCCTGAATCGCGCCCAGAAAGGTGGGGCTTTCGCAGAGCACCACGTCGCCGGGGTTAATCAGCGCCTTGAGCAGCAGGTCAAACGCCTGCGACGAACCCTGCACCGGCAGTATGTTTTCCGCCGTGCAGCGCACGCCCGCCGTCTGCGACAAATATTGCGCCGTGCGCTGCCGCAGCTCGGGCAGGCCCTCTGTCGCGCCGTATTGCAGTATCGCCGCGCCGTAGCGGTCGATGGCTTCGCAGGCCACGGCCTTAACGGCGTCCGGCTCCAACGCCCGCATGGAGGGATTGCCGCCCGCAAAGGAGATCATGCCGGGCTTGTTCAGCAGCTTGAAAATATCGCGAATAGCACTGCCGGACACGCCGCGCAGCGCGCTTGAGATCAGGTTTTCATTAAATGGCATATCCATCGCTTCCTTTATTCTTATAATGAACAAAATACCACAGGCGCACCGCGCTGTCAAGCAAAATTCGGCTTCATTTCCGGCTTGCAAGCCTGACAAAAATGGTTTACAATATAAAGGAAACGCCGCATGCTTCACCGCCGGCCCTCGCGCCGTCCGGCAGGGGCTTCATTAGCCGCCGTACCGGCATATCCACGCGGCGTTTTCTAAAAAAATTGAGCGGGAGAAGAACTGTTATTGCTATGATACGCCTGATCGCAACAGACCTGGACGGCACGCTGCTTTCCACTGCCAGCCAGCTGCCCCAGCAGAATATCGACGCCCTGAAGCGCGCCATGAACGCAGGCGTGCGCGTCACCATTTCCAGCGGCCGCATGATTGAGGCCACGCTGCCCATCGCGCGGCAGATCGGCGTGAACGCGCCGATGTCGCTGTTCAACGGCGCGATGATCTACGATATGGACGCCGACCGTATCCTCGCGGGAAAGACGGTTCCGCGTGAAGCTGCCGTCGCGGTGCTGAAGCGGCTCGAGGCGCTGGGCGCCTATACCCACGCCTTCCCCGGCCGCGGCTATTATCTTCCGGAGCGCTGCGCGTGGACGGAGTACTATGAAAACAAGATCGGCGTGCGCGGCACGGCGGTGGGCATGCCGCTTTCGCAGTGGCTGCAAAGCGACGTGTACAAGCTACTGACGCTGGGCGAGCCGGAGCAGCTCGACCGCCTGATCGACGTGCTGCAGCCGGATTTTCCGCAGCTGAGCTTCGTGAAATCGGGCAAGACGCACCTTGAGATCGTGCTGGCGGGCGTGGACAAGGCGGACGGCATGCGCGGCGTGAGCGCCGCCACCGGTATCGCTCCCGAGGAAATGATGGCGTTCGGCGATGAAATGAACGATCTGCCGATGCTGCAATACTGCGGCGTGAGCTACGCCATGGAAAACGCGGTCGAGGGCGTGCGCAGCGCAATAAAGCTGATTGCGCCGAAGAATACCGACAGCGGCGTGGCGCGCATCGTGAATATGTATCTGGACGAGGGCAGAATGGGGGTCGAGCAGCGGTGATCCTGGAAAAGGATTTCGTGGAAGCGCTGGGGCTCAAGCGCGTGTACGACGCAAAAAAGAAATACCTGCCCATCGAGGTGAGCAATTCCACGCGCCCGGGGCTTCAGCTGGCGGATTACTGGGATTTTTTCGCCTACGAACGCCCGCAGCTGCTGGGGCTGGTGGAAATGACCTATCTGTCCAGCCTGGATGAGAGCACGCGCCGCGCGCGGCTGACCAAGCTGTTCAATTACGACCTGCCCTGCATCGTTATTTGCCGGAACATCCCCTGCTTTGATGAAATGCTGATCCTGGCTGCGGCGCACCATATTCCAATCTACCAGACGCCCAAGCAGACCACGCGCTTCGAGCTGGAGCTGATTCGCTATCTGAACCAGGCGCTCGCGCCCCATGAAACGCGCCACGGCGTGCTGGTGAACGTATTCGGCACGGGCGTGCTGATCACCGGCAATTCCGGCGTGGGCAAGAGCGAGGCCGCGCTGGAGCTCATCAAGCGCGGGCATCAGCTGGTGGCGGACGATGTGGTGAGCATTCGCCGCCTGAACGAGGGGCAGCTGGTGGGCGAGTCGCCGGAACGCGTGCGCCATTTCATGGAGATCCGCGGCGTAGGCATCATCAATGTACTCAATCTGTACGGCGCGGGCGCGGTGCAGAATAAAAAGACCATCAACCTGCATGTGCACCTTGAAATGTGGCAGAACGGCAAGGAATACGACCGGCTGGGGCTCACGGAAAATTACACCGAGATTCTGGGCGTGAAGCTGCCGTCGCTGCTGCTGCCGATCCATCCGGGGCGCAATCTGGCGGTGGTGCTGGAGGTGGCGGCGCGCAATTTCCGCCAGAAGCAGATGGGCTACAACGCGGCGATGGATCTGGCGCAGCGCAGCGCCGAGATCGCCGCCCGCGAACAGGACAACGAGGATGAAGGCAACGTATGAGCCAGGCGGCGAAAGGAGATAAATAATATGCTCTATATTGGTATCGACGTGGGCGGCACCACCATCAAGGCGGGCGTCGTGGATGAAAGCGGACATATTCTTCATAAGGATCACTGCGTTTCGCACCTGGGCTGCGGCGCAGAGGCGATGGTCGACGATATGGCGGCGCTGGCGCTGCGCGTGCTGGCCGAAAGCGGACATACGCTTAATGAGATCGCTTCCGTGGGGCTCGGTATCCCGGGCATGCTCGACCCGCGCACCGGCCGCGTGCCCTTCTGCACAAACCTGAAATGGCACGACGTGCCGCTGATGGCGCTGATGCGCGCGCGCATCGATAAACCCACCTTCGCCAACAACGACGCTACCGTGGCGGCGCTGGCCGAGCATGTGGCGGGTGCGTGCAGGGGCGCGAAGGACAGCGTGGTGGTCACGCTGGGCACCGGCGTGGGCGGCGGCGTGGTCATGGACGGCAAGCTGTTCACGGGGCCGCACGGCGTCGCGACCGAGGTTGGCCATATGATTACCGTGGCGGGCGGCGAGCTGTGCACCTGCGGCAACCGCGGCTGCTGGGAGCGCTATGCCAGCGCTACCGCCATTATTCGCGAGGGACGCAAGATGGCCGAAGCGCAGCCGGAGGGCGCGCTGTATCGCGCGGTGGACGGCGACCTGAACCGCATCGAGGCGCGCACCGTGATTGATCTGGCCAAGGCGGGGGATCCAGCCTGCGCCGAGCTGTTCGATCGCTATGTGTTCCATCTGACGGTGGGCCTTATCAACCTGATCAATCTGTACGATCCGGAGATCATCGCGCTGGGCGGCGGCGTCTCCAAGGCGGGCGACTTCCTGCTGGACAAGGTAAACGCGCTGCTGCCGGACATGATATTCTTTAAATCCATGCCCCACGCACGGGTGGTGCTGGCGCAGCTGGGCAACGACGCGGGCATCATCGGCGCGGCCATGCTGGGCAGACAGGAGGAAGTATAAATGAGAGCGTATGAACGCCTGCTGCGCTACGCGCAGTTTGACACCGCATCCTGCGAGAGCAGCGATTCCTGCCCCTCTACGCCCGGTCAGCTGGTGCTGGCGAGGGCGCTGCGCGACGAAATGCTGGAAATGGGGCTTTCGAACGTGCGCCTGGACGAGCACGGCTACCTTTACGCCGAAATTCCGGTGAACGCCGAGGGCTTTCCCGCCATCGGCCTGATCGCGCACATGGACACGGTGGACTGCGTGCCCGTCGTGCCGATGAACGCGCGCATCGTGGAAAATTACGACGGCGGCGATGTGCTGCTGGCGGGCGGCGAAACGCTGAGCCCCAGGGACTATCCGGAGCTCGCCGCGCGCGCGGGCAAGGATCTGATCGTGACCGACGGCAAGACCCTGCTCGGCGCGGATGATAAAGCGGGCGTGGCTGAGATTCTGACCGCCTGCGAGAGCATTCTCGCTGGAGACCGCCCCCACGGCAGGATACTGGTCGGCTTTACGCCGGACGAGGAAATCGGCCGCGGCGCGGATCTGTTCGATGTGAAGGGCTTCGGCGCGGACTTCGCCTACACCGTAGACGGCGATGCGATCGGCGCCATCGAATATGAAAACTTCAACGCGGCGTCGCTGACGCTCAGGTGTCACGGCCGCAGCGTGCATCCCGGCGAGGCGAAGAACAAGCTGGTGAACGCTGCGCTGGTCGCCATGGAATTCAACGCCATGCTGCCCGCCGCCGAGCGTCCGGAGCACACCGAGGGGCGCGAGGGCTTCTTCTACCTGTGCGATATTCAGGGCGGCACGGAGGAGGCCGTGGCGCACTACATCATCCGCGACCACGACCGCGCGCGCTTTGAGGCGCGCAAGGCGCTATCTCAGGCCGCCGCCGCCTACCTGAACGCGCGCTACGGCGCGGGCAGCGTCGAGGCGGAGATACGGGATTCGTATTTTAACATGCTGGAGGTCATTCAGCCGCACATGCACATCGTGCGCCGGGCAGAGGAAGCGTGGCGCGCAGTAGGCGTTGCGCCGTTCACGAACCCCATTCGCGGCGGCACGGACGGCGCGCGGCTCTCGTTCGAGGGGCTGCCGTGCCCGAACCTAGGCACCGGCGGGCTGAATTTCCACGGGCGCTTCGAGTGCATCGCCGTGCAGGATATGGACACGGTGAGCCGCATGCTGGAGGAGCTCGTGTGCATGAAGGAGAAATGAGCGTGAGATTTACCAAGCTGCAGGGCATCGGCAACGATTTTGTTGCTCTGGACGCCGTGCATTTCGACATCCCGAGCCCCGCCGCGCTGGGGCGGGCGCTGTGTGACCGGCGCTTTGGGATCGGTGCAGACGGCTTGATACTGGCGTGTCCGAGCGCCGCGGCAGATATGCGCATGCGCATCATCAATCCCGACGGCAGCGAGGCGGAAATGTGCGGCAACGGCATTCGCTGCGCCGCGAAATTCATGTATGATTCGGGGCTCGTGTGCAAGACCGAATTCGACGTCGAAACGCTGGCGGGCGTCAAGCACATTCGCCTGCAAATGGACGGCGAAAGCGCCGTGGGCGCGACGGTGGATATGGGCGTGCCGCAGCTGACGCCCGAAGCGATCCCCGTGGCCGCCGACACGAACCTCGTGCACATTTCGCTCGATGGGCGCGACTGCGCCTTCTTCTGCGTCAATACCGGCGTTCCGCACGCCGTGACCTTCGACTATTACCCCGAAGCGCGCGCCGATTTCTGGCGCTTCGGCGAAATGCTGGAAACGCATCCGCTGTTTCCGAAAAAGACAAACGTGGAATTCTGTCGGGCAGAGGATTCCGAGAATATTCGCGTGAAGGTGTGGGAGCGCGCCATAGGCCCCACGCTGGCGTGCGGCACCGGCTCCTGCGCGGCGCTGGTCGCGGCGGCGACTCTCGGCCTGACCGGCCGTTCCGCCAACGTGCACCTGCCCGGCGGCACCCTGCGCGATGAATGGCTGCCCGATGGCCGCATCTTCATGACCGGCCCCGCCCGGAGCGTGTTCACCGGCGAAATCGCGCTGGAGGATTTTCTGCCGCAGCAGGCTACGGAGCTTTAGTTTGTCAAAAGAGATTTCTGAAAAGCAGGTGGCCGGGGAAGAAACTTCCCCGGCCATTGCCATATTCCCGATTTTTGCTGAAATCCTTCGGATTTTCGGACACAAAAACTGCAATGAGACGCCGACAATTCTTTAGAATACACATTTCACGTCATTCTCGGGCCAGATCCAGTATGAGTCGATAGAGCCTTTGGGCGGCGATGCTCAACGGCTGCTCTCTGCGGCGAACGATCCGTATCTCGCGCTCTGGCAGCGGCGCTTCCGTATCGATCACGCAAATGTGCTCGGCGCCCGTCAAAAACGCCTCAGGAATAAAGCCGATCCCAAGATCCGCCTGTATCATCGGCAGGATCTGATCCGCCGTAGCCGTTTCCGTCTCCGGCCTGTATTGCAGTCCCCGGCTGGCAAAGAAACTCGAATAGAGCTCAAATGACTTGGTTTGTGCGCCCAATGAGATCAGCGGATAGCTGAGCAGCTCCTCAAAGCTGACGCTGCGTCCGGCCAGATCCGAAAAGGCGGTGCTGCAAACCGCCACTTCGCTGAATGTGCTCACCGTCTGTTCCTCCACGGCAGCGCTGACTACCGTGGGCGTGGTAACGAGCACCAGATCGGCTATGCCATTGCGGACTGCGTCGATGGCCTGCGGCGTGGAATGGTTGCTGATTTTCAGCCGTATGGCTGGATAGAGCGCCCTGTATTTTTTCAGCGCCGGCAGCAATGCACAGTGCAGGGCAAGCTCGCTCGCCGCAACGTATACCGAGCCGGCCTGCAAATTCCGCGTCTGCATGAGCTCCGCTTCTCCGGCCTCTATATTTTCCACAGCGATTCGCACATGCGCAAACAACCTTTCACCCTCCGGCGTGAGCCGCACGCCTCGATTGCTGCGGATAAACAGCGGACAGCCGAGCTCCCCTTCCAGAGCCCTGATCGCGCGCGTCAGGTTCGGCTGATCGTGCATGAGCATTCTGGCCGCCTGCGTGATGCTGCCACAGCGGGCGACATGGTAAAAAATTCTGTAATAATCATAGCTGATATCCATGATCTCGCGTTTCGACTTTCTACAATGTATAATTGATATGGCTGTCATATTCATTATATATTATACACATATCAATGTCTGTATTATAATGCTTCTGCGCTGGAGCGTCAAGGCAAAAACAGCTTCAGGCGAAAGGAACAGATGGGTATGAAGGGAAAGATCATCTGCATCGGCCGGCAATATGGCAGCGGCGGCCGCGAAACCGGCGAAAGGCTAGCGCAGCGGCTGGGCATTGTCTGCTATGACAAGCTGCTTATCCGGCAAACCGCACACGAAACCGGACTTTCAGAGGAGATCATCAAAAGCGACGACGAACGCCCGATCGGTCTGGCATGTATGATTTCAGGGAATCCATTTGCGGACAGTGCGGCGCTCGGCGAAGTCTTCTATTCGGAACGTGAGCGCGTATACGAGGCGGAGCGCAAGACCATTTTGAGCATCGCCGCGAAGGGTTCCTGCGTGATCATCGGGCGCTGTGCATCCGCGATCCTGCGTGACGCGGGCTTCGATGTACTTTCGGTCTTTATCTATGCCGATCGCGCGGATCGCCTGCAGCGCATCATGCGGCGCAACGACATCAACGAAAAAGCAGCGGCACATAGATTGCAGAAAATGGATGCTCTGCGCCGTCAGTACTTTGATTTTTATACCGGCACTGTGTGGGGAGCGCCGGAAAGCTATGATCTTATGATCTCCACGAGCTGCTGCGGGATCGACGGCGCGGTGCAGATCATCGAAAAAGCCTTACGAACGGGGGAAGAAACAAATGGCAGCGATCGGTGAATTCATCATGGAGCTCTGTCTGGTCATCGCCATGCTGACGCTGGTGCTGAATCTCGCGCATAAAAGCTCCGAATGCAGCCATGCGCGGCCACTATCCATAAGCATGGGCATCGGTTTTGCCGTGGGCATTGCCATTCGCTGCATTTCGGGGGTGAGCGCGCTGCTGATCCTTGATACCATCGGCTTCGTGCTTGCCTGCGCGGCAGCTTTTATGAGCTTTCAGATCCAAAGATAAAGAGGAAAAGCAGCCATGAATAAAGATCTGACGGTCGGGAGACCAGAAACCGTTTTGCGCCAATTCTGTCTGCCGCTGTTCGGCAGCATCATCTTTCAACAGCTTTACAACATTGCCGACAGCTTCGTCGCCGGAAAGTTTATCAGCGACAACGCACTGGCCGCCGTGGGCAACAGCTATGAGATCACGCTGATCTTCATCGCCTTCGCCTTCGGCTGCAACATCGGCTGCTCGGTCATTGCCGCGCAGCTGTTCGGCGCCAAAAAATACTCCGACATGAAATCTGCGGTATACACGGCGCTGATCTCCAGCTGCGTGCTCTGTGCAGCGCTGATGCTGGTGGGCACGATCGGCTGCAGCGCGCTGCTGCGCCTGATTAACACGCCGCAGGAGGTCTTTGCGGATTCGAAGCTCTATCTGGATATTTACATTTTAGGGCTTCCGTTCGTATTTCTATACAATATCGCGACGGGCATTTTTTCGGCGTTGGGCGATTCCAAGACGCCGTTTATCTTCCTGGCCTGTTCATCGCTTTCCAATATCGCCGTAGATATTTTCTTTGTCACCGCGCTGGGCATGGGCGTGGATGGCGTAGCCTGGGCGACCTTCCTGTGCCAGGGTGTCAGCTGTGCACTGGCCATCGTGGTTGTATTCCGCCGTTTTCGCAAGATCCAAACCACTGAAAAGGTCTGCGCATTTTCCTGGAACCATTTTGCGAGCTTTGCCACCGTGGCCGTGCCGAGCATATTGCAGCAGAGCTTTATTTCTGTGGGCAATATCGTGATACAAAGCGTCATCAACAGCTTCGGCGCAGCGGTCATGGCCGGTTATTCCGCCGCCGTGAAGCTGAACAACATGGTCATCACCTCGCTCACCACGCTCGGCAACGGCATTTCCAATTTCACGGCGCAGAATCTGGGCGCAGCGCAGTATGAGCGCATCAAGGCCGGCTTCCGCGCGGGCCTCAAGCTGGTGTGGGCGCTCTGCCTGCCGCTGGTGCTGCTGTACGCCTTCGCCGGACGCTATCTGGTATATATTTTCCTGGATAGCCCCACCGGACAGGCAATGAACACGGGCATCTCGTTTCTGCGTATCGTCGCGCCCTTCTACTTCATTGTAGCCGCGAAGCTGGTTTCCGACGGCATTCTGCGCGGCGCCGGACTGATGAAAAAGTTCATGGCTGCGACCTTTACCGACCTCGCCCTGCGTGTACTGCTGGCGGAAACGCTGTCGCGCACGGCGCTGCAGGTCACGGGCATCTGGCTGTCCTGGCCCATTGGCTGGAGCGTTGCCGCCGCGCTGTCCATTCTGTTCTATGTCACCGAAAAGTGGGGGCATTCCGTGGTCGGCAAGCTCGCCGTGGGCACGCACAGGGGACATTGACCACAGGTCGATACACGCTCATCCATTCCTTTTGCCCCGGGCGCGTTGCATTAATGATATATCGCGCAGCGGACGCGGCACTGCGAGTTATGAATGAGCTTTTTGCCAGGCAGATGGCCGGGGAAGTAAGCTCCCCCCCCCGCCACTGCCACCTTCTTTAGTTTTTGCTGAAATCCTTCGGATTTTCGGGCGCAGTTAGCCTATTCCACAAGGTCGAGCTCATCCTGCACCGCCTCAAGCAGCTGGCTGGCGAGCACGTCGCAGCTGTCCTTCGCGTTCGGAAATACATGGACGATGAAATCCCTATTCTCGATCCGCGCGCTGCATGCCTCCATGAAATCGTGCACCTCCAGCATGACGGGCACCGCATCGGCGCGATACAGGGTAACGAACGCCCTATCTGGCCATACGCTGAGCTCATCCTGTTCCATTACGGGCACGTCGGGCTCATCCTGCATCAGCCAAACCTCCTGTGTATCCGCCGCCTGAACGCAAAAGCTCTTATATCGCTTTTGCTTTGGCGCATTCCAGAGCCCCAGCAATCGGTTCATGTTCATTAAAGCGCGCCTCCTTATCTCGTTCTCGCATGTGAAGGAAGAATTACAGCCGCAGTCCCTTTATGTCTTTGATGCGTTTGAGGATCACGTTCGTGCGCAGCGACAGCACGCCGGGCAGGCGGTCGAGCACCTGCGTTGTCAGCTGCTCCAGCTCGTCCTGACTGGCGGCCACCGCGTGCACATGCAGCCGGCATTCGCCCGTCATGCGGTAGATCTGTGTCACCGTCGGACAGGCGTCCAGCAGGCGCACCACCTCGGCCAGCGCGTCCGGACGCGCTTCGATCTCGTAATAGCAGGAGGTCGCGCCGTTTGCGCGCTGCGGGTTTACGATCACAGTGTAGCCCTCGATCACGCCGCGCTGCTCCAGTGCGTCCATGCGGTTTTTGATCGCCACGCGCGATAGCCCCAGCCGCTCGCCCAGCTCGGAATAGCTGTAACGCGCGTTCTGCGTCAGCAGATCCAGAATTTTTCGATCCAGCTCGTCCAGCCCGCTCAGATACATGCGCGTACCCTCCCAATTCATTCTACGACCATTTTAGCATGTTCGCCGGATTATTGCAATACGAAACTTATAACTTGCGTTTTGCAAGCTGCGGTGCTATAATCAGGCGTGAAATATGCCTGAAGGAGATGGATCCATGTATCGAGATTTGACGCGCGGGCCGATCTCGCGCGCGCTGATCCTGTTTGCACTGCCGATGATGGCGGGAAATCTGCTCCAACAGTTCTACAATATCGCCGATACGCTGATCGTAGGGCGCGTGCTGGGCACGAACGCGCTGGCCGCCGTGGGCTCGGCCTATTCGCTGATGACCTTCCTCACATCCGTCTTTCTGGGGCTGTCCATGGGCTCCGGCGCGCTGTTTTCCATCTATCGCGGGCGCGGCGATACGGCCATGCTGCGCAGGGGCATCGCCCACGCATTCGCGCTCATCATGCTGATCACGCTGGCGCTCAACGCCGCAGTATACGCCTTTCTGGAGCCAATATTGGCGTTTTTGCGCGTGCCGGACGAGGTGATCGGCGGCATGCGCAGCTATCTGCTGGTCATATTCGCCGGATTGGTCGCCACGTCGCTGTACAATTACCTGTCGTGCCTGCTGCGCGCGCTCGGCAATTCGGTCGCTCCGCTGATATTCCTGGCAATAGCGGCGCTGCTGAATGTGGGGTTGGATCTGCTGTTTGTGGCGAAGCTGGATATGGGCATCGCGGGCGCGGCCTGGGCTACGGTGATCGCGCAATACGTCTCCGGCGTTGGCCTGCTGATCTACGTTGTTTCAAAATGTAATGATGTGCTTCCAAAACGAAATGACCTGCGCTGCGACAGGGGCATTCTGCGGGAGATCGTGTCGATGTCGTCGCTGACGTGCGCGCAGCAGTCCGTAATGAATTTCGGCATACTGATGGTTCAGGGGCTGGTGAACAGCTTCGGCCCGGTGGTGATGGCGGCGTTCGCTGCGGCAGTGAAGATCGACAGCTTCGTCTATCTGCCCGTGCAGGACTTCGGCAACGCCTACTCCACCTTTGTTGCGCAAAATTACGGCGCGGGCGATACGGCGCGCATTCGCGAGGGCACGAAACGCGCGTTTCTGCTCAGCGGCGGCTTCAGCCTGGCGATTTCGGCGCTGGTATTTGCGCTGGCGGCTCCGCTGATGCGCATATTCGTGGACGCCAACGAAGCGGCGGTGGTGGCCGCAGGCGTGAAATATCTGCGCATTGAGGGCGCGTTTTATTGCGGAATCGGCTTTCTGTTTCTGCTGTACGGCTATTTCCGCGCCATATGCCGCCCGGCGATGTCCGTGGTGCTGACCGCAATCTCGCTGGGCACGCGTGTGGCGCTGGCCTATGCGCTCTCGGCGTTGATGGGCGAGACCGGCATCTGGCTGTCCATCCCCATCGGCTGGGTACTGGCGGACGCCGCAGGGTTTATAAAAATGCGCCGCGAACCGCTCTCGCAGCCCGCAGGCGCATAAATAATCCGTTCTGATAGAAATTTCCTCTATTGCCGCGCCTGTACTCGCCGCGCCGTGCTCAGCGAAATCAGCACCGCGCCGCCCAGCGCGAACAGCTGCGCTATCCCCAGCGCGCCGCGCACGCCCAGACCGTCGATGAGCTGGCCGCCCAGAAAGGTCGCCGCCAGACTGCCCAGCGTCCAGAAGCTGCCGTGGAGCGCCTGTCCGCCCAGAAAATCTCCGGCGGGCAGCGCGCGGGCGATGTAATCCACCGCCGCGGGCACATAGATCGCGTAGGAAAAGAATTGCAGCGCTTCGGAAACGTACACCAGCGACGGGCTCGTCGCCAGCAGCGTCAGCACGTCCTTTGCCAGCCATATCCACGCTGCGATGCGCAATAGCCTGAAGCCGTCCATGCGGCGGCTCAGGCGCGAGTAGAGCACCATTGCGGGCAGCTCCGTCATGCCCGCAATGCCAATGGCAACGCCCAGGTTGGCGCTGCCGCCGCCCAGCGACTGCATGATCTGCAGCATGAAATTGTCGATGAAGATGTGCGCCATGCTCATGCAGGCCACGCCGCCCAGAAACAGCGCAAATTTGGGATGCGCCGCAAGTATATCGCGATACGAGCCGCCGCGCTTCGATTGGCCGCTGTGCGCGTAATCCGGCGCGCGCAGTGCGGCCAGACACAGCGCCAGCAGGATCTGCCCCGCCAGATAGCATGCCGGCAGAATATCCGGCGCGGCGCGGCGCAGGATCTGCCCCATCAGCAGCGAGCTCAGCGCGAAGCCCGCCGAGCCGACGCCGCGCGCGAGGCCGAAATTGACGTGCGTGCCGCTCAGCTCAAAGCCCCAGTGCAGCGAGTTGATCGAGGGCTGCATCGTGCTCTGCAGCGTGAACGCCGCTACGATGATGACCGCCAGCACAGCGCCCTTCAGCGGCAGCAGCAGGATCAGCGCGCTCAGCGCCGCCATCAGCAGGTATACGCCCGCCGCAGCGACGTTCAGCCGCAGCCCGTGCCGGCTTACCAGCCGGGCAAACAGCGGCTGCCCGAGCGCCGAAAGCAGGTAGGAAGCGCCCAGCACCAGCCCGATGCCGCCGCTGGAAAAGCCGCGCGACTGGAGATACACGGCGGCATAGTTGAACATCAGCCCGTAGGTGATCCAGTAGAGCGCCTGGATCAGCGCGTAAAAGGCCGTGATCTGGCGAGAGGAAGTTCGCTTCATCGTGCAAACGGCTCCTTTTTTCCATATAAATTGAACGAAATCACCAACAGGCAGATTTTAGCATCACCGTGTGAAGAAACGGCTCTGTTTTATGAAATCATTTGCTAACAAATTCATTTTCGCTTGCACCCCGCCGCGCGCCCGTATATAATAATTTCGAAATACTGAATATTTCGGAGGGGCAAAACGCATGGCCAATTATCTGTATGTTTCCACCTCGGGCGACGGCTGGCGCAACCTGGCTGTGGACGAGTATTTTCTGGATACGCTGGGTCCGGACGACATGATGCTCTATTTTTATGTCAACAAAAACGCCGTGATCATCGGTCAGGGGCAAAACCCCTGGGCGGAATGCCGTCTGGCGGAAATGGATCGCGACGGCGTGCAGCTGGTGCGGCGCATCACCGGCGGCGGCGCGGTGTTCCACGACGAGGGCAACCTGAATTTCTCCTTCATCGCGGGCGAAGGCCGCTATGATCTGGAGCGTCAGTTCGGCCTGATCCTCAACGCGGTGCGTGCGCTGGGCATCCCCTGTGAGTTCAGCGGCCGCAACGACCTGCTGGCGGACGGCCGCAAGTTCTCCGGAAACGCCTTCTGCAAGCGCGGCGCGATTCGCCAGCACCATGGCACGCTGCTGATCAGCGCGGATATGACGCGCCTGCAGAATTACCTGAATGTCGATCCGCGCAAGCTGAAGCCCAAGGGGGTCAAATCGGTCAAATCGCGCGTGTGCAATCTGAACGAATTCGTGCCCGAGCTGCGCCGCGACGATATGCTCGAAGCGCTCAAGCGCGCCTATGCTGCGGAGTACGGCGACTATACCGAGCTGCAGACCAGTCAGCTCGACGAGGCCGCCATCGCGCCCTATTATGAAAAGCAGAAGAGCGACGCCTGGCGTCTGGGCGTGACCCCGCGCTTCGACCTCGAAATTGAAAACCGCTTCCCCTGGGGCGGACTCCAGATGCTGCTGACGCTGCGCCACGGCGAGGTGAGCGATATTTCCGTCTATTCCGATGCCAACGACGCCGAGCTGCCCGGGCGCGTGCGCGCGGCGCTGCTGGGCGCAAAATTCGGTTCGCAGCCCATCGCCGAGGCGCTGCGCGCGGCGGGCGGTCAGGACATGAACGACATTGCCGAATATGTGCTGACGCTGGATCTGTAAACCATCATGAAATACATGCTGCAATTTGCGCTGATACTGCTGATATCGGCGCTCGGCGAGCTCCTGTCCGCAGCGGTGCCGCTGCCGGTGCCCGCAGGCATCTACGGCATGGGGATGCTGTTTGTATGCCTGTGGCTGGGAATCATCCCGCTGGACGCGGTGCGCGGCACGGGAAAGTATCTGCTGGACGTCATGCCCGTCATGTTCGTGCCTGCGGCCGTCGGGCTGATGAGCTGCTGGAACGACCTGCGCGCCATGCTCGTGCCCGCGCTGGTCGCCATCGTTCCGCTCACGCTGTGCATCATGGCGGCGGCGGGTGGCGTCACACAGCGGCTGGTCGGCGGCCATAAGAAAAAAGAACAGTAAGAAGAAATAAACATGCGCGAAATTCTGATAAACTCCGCCTACTTTGGGATGCTGCTCAGCCTGGCCGCCTATTTTGCGGGCGCGTGGCTCCATAAAAAGCTGAAGCTGACGATATTCAATCCCATACTGATCGGCGCGCTGCTGACCATCGGCGCGCTGCTGCTGCTCGGCATCGACTATTCCAGCTACAATGTCTCGGCCAAATACCTGTCGTATCTGCTGACGCCGGCCACCGTCTGCCTGGCCATACCGCTGTACGAGCAGATTGCGCTGCTGAAGAAGCATCTGCGCGCGATGCTGGCCGGCATACTGGCGGGTGTGCTGGCCAACCTGGCGGGCGTGCTGTGCATTGTCCTGCTGTGGCATTTGGGACATGCGGAATATGCCACGCTGCTGCCCAAGTCCGTCACCACGGCCATCGGCATGCCGTTGGCCGAATCCATGGGCGGCTATCCGTCTATCACCGCGGTGATCATCATGCTCACGGGTGTGGTGGGCAATATGTGCGCGCCGGGCTTTCTGAAGCTGCTGCGCATCACCAGCCCGCTGGCGCGCGGCGTGGCCATCGGCACGTCATCGCACGCGCTGGGCACGACGAAGGCATTGGAAATGGGCGAGATCGAAGGGGCGATGAGCAGCCTGTCCATCGCCGTGGCGGGGCTGATGACGGTCATTGCCGCATCGATATTCGCCGGAGCTATTTGACCGAAGGCAGGGGAGAGACATGAAGACCGGACTCATCATGGAGGGCGGCGCGATGCGCGGCCTGTTCACCGCAGGGGTAACGGATGTGCTGATGTCGCACGGCGTGCGCTTTGACGGCGCAATAGGCGTATCGGCGGGCGCGGCGTTCGGCTGCAATTATAAATCGGGGCAGCGCGGCCGTGTGCTGCGCTATAACACGCGCTACTGCCAGGACAGGCGCTATTGCGGGCTGCATGCGCTGCTGACCGGCGGCAATATTTACAGTACCGATTTCTGCTATGGCGAGGTGCCGCTGGAGCTGGACCGCTTCGACTTCGCGGCCTACGAAAGCAACCCCATGGAATTCTATGTGGTCTGCACCGATGTGGTGACCGGCAAGGCCGTGTATCACCGCTGGGACAGCTATGCCGACCATGGCTTCGACTGGATACGCGCCTCGGCTTCCATGCCGCTGGTATCGCGCATGGTGGAGATCGACGGCCACCGCTATCTGGACGGCGGCATTGCCGATTCCATTCCCGTGAAGTTTTTCCAGAGCCTCGGCTACGATCGCAGCGTGGTCATTCTCACCCGTCCGCGCGGCTACCGCAAGGCGGAAAATCCGGCGCTCGGGCTGGTTCGGCTGAAATATCGGAAATACCCCGCGCTGGTGGACGCGATGGCGCGCCGCCACATCGTATACAACGCGACGCTCGACTACATCGAGCGCGAGGAGCGCGCGGGCAGGCTGCTGGTCATCCGTCCAGCCGTGCCGCTGCCCATCGGGCGCGTGGAGCGCGACCCGCAGAGGCTGCGTGCAGCCTGGGGCGCGGGAAGGCGCGCGGCCGAGGCGCAGCTTGCGGAGATACAAAATTATTTGAAGGGATAAAAAGAAATGTCGACGAGTTCCATGGGGGACCCGTCGACATTTCTTGATTTTTTAAGGAAGCCTGTCTTATGCCTGCACCGTTTCGGGAGCGACTTTCGCCACGCTGCTTCGGATTTTCAAATCTACGCTCACCAGCGTGCGCACATGCACGCTGGCGTTTTCCTTTTCGTGCATGCGCTCTACCAGCGTTTCCACGGCCGTCTTGGCGATTTTGCGAATGTTGATGCCCACGGATGTGATTGGCGGATTGAACTGCGCGGACACGGGCATATCGTCAAAGCCGATAATGGAAACGTCATCCGGCACGCGATAGCCGCGCTTGGTCAGCGCGTTGATTACGCCCATCGCCACGATATCGTTGGCGCAGACGAACAGCGACGGCGTTTCACAGCCGTTTTCAAGAATATGCTGCATATCCGCGCACGCGCCGTCCGCCGTGGAGCGAATATAATGCACATATTCGCGCCGGTACGGCAGGTTCAACCGGTTCAGCGCAGCGCGATAGGCGCAGTAGCGATCGCGGAAATTGTTCGCCCGCACCTGACTGCCGATAAAGCCGATGCGCCGGTGGCCCATGGCATAGGCGTATTTCATACCCTGGAGCACGCCACTTTCGTTGTCCATAAGCACGCAGTCGATGTCCATATCGTCAATCCACGCATCCAGCACCACCGCGGGCTTATTCAGCGTGCATATGGTGGCGATGTCCTGCGAATCGGCTTCCGTGCCCAGCACCAGTATACCGTCGTACTGCTCCACATTCAGCGAATCCAGATACGCCTGCAAATCCTGCTCGGGGTGAAAATAGCACACGCGCAGGCTGTAACCCTCGATGGAGGTACGCTGATACAGCGCCTCGGAAAGCGACATGAAAAACGGCGTATCGCTGATGACGAAGCCATGCTTTTTCAGCACCAGAAATAGAATCTGCGGCGCATTGAGCTCCCTGCGCTGAAGATCGTTATAATCGGCCGCCATGGAGCTGTTGCGCAATGCGATGACCTTGCGCCGCGTATCCTCGCTCACGCCGTATTTATTATTCAGCGCCAGCGAAACTGCGGCGGGCGATATCTTCAAAATGTCAGCGATCTCTTTATTCTTCAGCATAAGGGTACTCCGTTTTTTTACAATTATACCATATGGATTACACAAAGACAAGCAGTCGGACGCCGCAGAAAATGCAGTTTTCGCGGCGTCCGAAGGCATGAATCAGAACTTGCCGCCCTCCACGGCGAACAGGCAGCGCGCGCGCTCGGCCTCATAGTTGATCAGCTGGTAGCGGGTATTGCGCGGCAGATACAGCCCTTCGTAGCGGTGGATTTGGTAAGCGCCGTGCGTTTCGGGCAGGTAGACCGTGGTAATGCCGTCCAGCCCCACCAGCACGCATTCGCTGGGATGTACGATCTCGTCGCTGTGGCGGCAGGTGGTGCCGCCGACGGGCACGATGTATTCGCCCATCTGCATAAAATCGTTGCTGATGCTGAACTTCACCAGAATGGGGTGCAGGTCGCCATGCACGGTCTTGAGCTTCTTCTGCTCGGTCACATGGTAGAGCACGCCCTTTTCGCGCAGCACGGGGCCGGGCGCGGGCCATGCGCCCAAATTGTCCACGCTGCCAATCAGCTGTGGATCATCGTATTCGCCGATGCACGGCAGCTCCGCGTTGTGCGCGCCCTGAAGCAGCTTCTTGGGCGTGTCGGTATCGGTTGGGAAGGTCTGATCCTCTACAATTTTGGGCGCGATGACGGCAATGACACGCAGACGCTCGGTTTCAAAATTGTAGGCGGAATGCAGCACGCCCTTGGGAATGAGCAGCGCTTCGTCCTTGCCCACCTGAATCATCTGGCCGGTGGCGGGGCAATACTGGCTGTCCACACCTTCGGTGATGAAATAGGCTTCGTCACCCGGGTGGTAATCCGGTGGGTTGAAGAAGCCGCCGGGGCCGATGTCCATCGTGCACACAGTCAGATGCTCGCCGCTGAAGAACACGTTGTTCAGGTCGCTGTAATCCAGGCCCTCGTCGGGATAGACAAAATAGCCGATGTTGCTGGAATCCAGAAAGATGGGTTCGTTCTTTTTGCCGTCCGGCGTGAACGGATGATTACCGAATATTGCTTTGGGTTGCTTAGCCATGTTTTTTCCCTCCGTTTGATTTATTTGTTTTATATCTCTTTTTGTTTTGATTATCGGAGCCGCGCCGTTACGCGCGCGCCGCGTGCCTGCGCCGCGCGGACAGCCAGTTTGCAAAGGTCTCGCTGTTGATAATGACCAGAATCAGCAGCATTGCGCCGTAGACCAACTGCTTGAAAAAGCTGGTGATATTGGTCATGTTCAACGCGCTGGAGAGCATTTGCAGCGTAATCACGCCCAACACGAGGCCGGTAATGCGCCCCTTGCCGCCGTTGGGATTGAAGCCCGCCATCACGGCCACCAGGATCGTCTGCATGATGTAGTTGGAGCCATAGTCCGCGTTTGCAGAATTGTTGCGCGCCAGGATCACCATACCAGCCAGCGCGGAGAGCATGCCGCTGAGCGCGTAGGTCTTGATCAGCATCGCGGAATTATTGATGCCCGAGAAGGATGCGGCGCGCGCATTCGTACCCATCATATACAGCTTGTAGCCGAAGCTGCTGCGCTGAATGATGAAAGAAACGATGGCCATGGCCAGCGCGAATATGATCAGCGGGTAAGGGATGACGCCAAAGGCCGAACCGTTGCCGATGCGATTGAGCATGGCCGGAAAGCCGGTGAGGGTCGTGCCCTTGGTGATTACGATGCCCAGGCCGTTGTAGAGCTGACTCGTGCCCAGCGTGGTCAGAATCGGCGGGATGCCGACCCGCGAGATCATGAAGCCGTTGAAGCCGCCCATTACGGCGCCCATCACGAACGCCAGCAGCAGTCCCAGCAGCAGGACCGGCACGACACCCGCACCCTCGGCGTCAACACCCGCCATGGACTTGTACATGCTGCCCACCACGATGGCGATCAAGTTGCCCGCGTTGACTACGGAAAGGTCGCTGCCTCCGGTCAGCATGGCCAGCGCCATGCCCGCCGCCATCAGGCCGAATTCCGGAAACTGAAATGCCATGGATTTGAAGTTGGCCGCAGTAAAGAACAGCGTGGGCATGAACAGCGCCGCGAACAACAGCACCAGCCCCAGGATGACCATCAGCTTCAGAATATCCCGATCCATGCCGCTCTTGCGATTGCCGGCAGATTTCATCTTCATCTCGCTCAGGCCTCCTTTCCGCCGCGCTCGAGCAGCTTTGCGGCCGAACGCTTGTCCTGAAGTGCGGTAATGGATGTGCTCACCAGTATCAGCATGCCAATCACGGCGCGCTGCCAGTAAGTAGAAACGCCGATCATAATCAGCGAATTGTTGATGATGTTGAACATAATTACGCCCAGCACCGTGCCCATCATGGAGCCCTTGCCGCCGGTAATCTTCACGCCGCCCAGCACCACCGCCGCGATAATCGTCAGCTCGATGCCGATGGCGTCGAAGGGGTTACAAGTGCGCTTGAGCGCGGTATTGATGGTGCCCGCCATGCCGGCGATCGCGCCCGCCGCGCCGTAGATAAACAGATGCACCATGCCCAGATTCATGCCCGTGCGCTCAGCCGACACGCGGTTGCCGCCCAGCGCGTATACGCCGCGTCCGAGCATCGTGTAGCGAAGTATATACCACACGATCAGCGCCGCCGCCACCCACACCAGGAACGCTACCGGAATGGAGGATATGCCGTATTCTGAGGAAACCTTCAATAGCAGCGTCTTGGCGAAACGCGAATAGCCCTTGGGCAGCGTGTTGATCTGTGCAGAGCCCAGGAAAGTGAGCAGTATACCGTTGAACAGATTGGCCGTGCCCAGCGTAGCGATCAGCGTGGGAATCTTGAATTTGTAAATCAGGAAGGCGTTTACGCTGCCCAAAATCAGACCGAATACCGCCGACATGGCCAGCGGCAGCAGAAAGCTGCCGGTGTACTTCATGGCGAGCATGATTTTCACCGTGCTGTACATGGAAAACGCGGCGATGGATGGGAACGAAATGTCGATGCCGCCGGAAATCAGCACCAGCATCACGCCGACCGCGTACAGGCCGTTGACAGTGCTGCTGCGCACCATATCGCAGAAATTGCCGATGGTGAAAAACGTGGGATTAATGCAGCTGATCACGGCGCAGAGCAAAACGATCAGCAGTATCAGGATCTTTTCGCTCGTCCAGTTGATTTTTATCTTCTTCATTGCGTCCCTCCGTCAGTTCACCAGCGTCTGATACAGGCTCGCGTCAGTGAAATCATCGCCGCAGTATTCGCCCGAAATGCCGCCGTTTTTCATCATCAGTATCCGCTTGCAATTCGTCAGTATTTCCATGCTGTCGTCTGAAATCAGCAGCACGCCCACGCCCTGTGCGGCAATGTCCTGTATCAGGCGGCTGATGTCCATCTTGGAACCCACGTCCACGCCTACGGTCGGGCCGTTGAGTATCAGCACCCGCGGGTTCGTGGTCAGGCTCTTGGCCAGCACCACCTTTTGCTGGTTGCCGCCGGAAAGCGTACTGATGGGGTTGAGCGGGTTATCCGTCTTAACACCCAGCTTTTTCACCCATTCTGCTGCAATCTGCCGCACCTTTGCGCGGTCGACCACGCTGCTGCGGCTGCAATAGGCGTCGATGTTGCTCACAGCGATGTTTTCCTGAATCGAGCGCTCCAGGAACATGCCCTCGGTAATGCGATCTTCCGGTACATAGGAAATGCCGTGGCGAATGGCGTCCTTCACGCCGGTGAGCTGGAGCTTTTCGCCCTCCAGCCGTATTTCACCGCCGCTCACCGGCCGCATGCCGTACAGCGCCAGTGCAAGCTCCGTGCGCCCCGAGCCCAGCAGACCCGTGATGCCCAGCACCTCGCCCGGGTAGAGCTTGAAACTGATATCGCGGAAATAGCCGTCCATGCTCAGGTGCTCCACTTCCAGCAGCGGCTTTTCCATCGGCACGGTGCGCGCCAGGCGCTGCTCGGAATATTCCCTGCCGGTCATGTAGTGCACCAGCTTGCTGCGGTCAAACTGATCGATGGGGCCGCTGATGACATTTTTGCCGTTGTTCATAATGAAGATCTTATCGCATATGTCGAAAATCTCCTCCAGCTTGTGGCTCACGAACAATATCGCCAGCCCCTTATCGCGAAGGATGCGCACCACGCGAAACAGCGCCTGCACTTCCTTCTGGGTCAGCGCCGAGGTAGGCTCGTCCATGATAATCAGCTTTACATTGTCCAACAGCGAGCGCGTGATTGCCACGATCTGCTTGTCCGCCACGCTGAGATGCTCCAGCGTCACATCCAGCGGCAGCTCCACGTTAATCTGCGCCAGCGCCTTTTCAGCAATAGCGCGCGTTTCCCTGCGGGTAATGCGCTTTTTGCCCTTGGACAGCTGCTCGCTCAGCGCGATGTTTTCCGCCACCGTCAGATTCGGAAAAATCGAAAAATCCTGATAGATCACCTGCACGCCCTCGCGCAGCGATTCGCGCGGGGTGAGCCTGTCGTAGCGCGTGCCGTTGAGTTCAATGGTTCCGGAATCCGGCGTATAGTAACCGGAAATGATCTTGATCAGCGTAGACTTGCCGCAGCCATTCTCGCCCGCCAGACAGACCACCTCGCCGGCATTCACCGTCAACTCCGCCTGATCCAGCGCGCGCACACCGCCGAACGCCTTGCTGATCCCAGTCGCTTTCAATACGCAATTTGCCATGTTTTTCCTCCAAGCCCAATGGCCGCCTGCCATCTGCCAGATGCAGCAAGTGGGCGATGCAGTGCGCATCGCCCGCTTGCTGCACAAACCAAAGGGACGATCTATAAATTAGAAGGGATAGTCCGCCATGTTGTCCGCAGTCGCGGTGATCAGGTCGGCACCATAGACCACGTTGTCCACCAGGCTGATGGCGTTGTAGCCGGAGTAGCCCAGATCCATGCCGTCGGTCACACCTTCGCCGGAGAGCGCCAGCAGTGCGACCTTATTGGTGGCGTAGCCCGCACCTGCCGGATCCCAGAAGGAAGAGCAGTTCAGCGCGCCGGACTCCAGGTATTCCGCGCATACGGAGGGGATGCAGGTGCCGGTCGCGGCGATTTTGTCCGCAACGCCCATTTCATCAATCGCCAGGCCCAGGCCCTGCGTGCCGCTCATGGAGCCGCCCAGGATGCCCTTCAGGTCGGGATAGGTCTTGATCAGCTCGACTGCCTTGTCATAGCCAGTGGTGGTGTCGTCGTGGTCCTCGATCTTATCGGCGACCAGTTCCATGTTCGGATAGGCTTCCTGCTGGCGCGCCACGGCGGCGTCCATCCATTCGATGTGGGACTTGCTGGTCAGGTAGCCCACAAAGGTGGCGTACTGGCCCTCTTCGCCCATGGCGGCGGCCAGGTTGTCCATCATGTAGGCGCCGTAGGCCGCGTTATCAAACGCTTCCACGTCGAAATCCACGCCGCTCATGCCGGCTGCCTCGTGGGAAATGACCACGATGCCCGCGTCGCGCGCCTTCTGGCACACGGGCTCCAGCGTTTCCACAGAAATCGGGACTACCACGATGGCATCCACGCCCTGCGCAATCAGATCTTCCATCATCTGCACCTGCAGCGCCGCGTCCGCGGTCTCGGGGCCGACCATGAAGGCGTCAACATTGGAATATTCCTCGTTAATGGCGTCCAGACCCAGCTGCTGGCGCTGATACCAGGCGCTGCCAATCTGCTTGACCAGGTTCGCGATGCGATAGGTCTTCTCTTCCGCGCTTGCCACGGCAAATGCGCTCAGCAGCATCGCCATGACCAGAACCAAACCGATAAGTTTCTTCATTTTCGTTTTCCTCCCTTTTTTTCGAAGCGGCTCGCGCCGTTCGTTCTGCTGTTATATTACTACACAAGCTTGTGAATATCAATATTATTAAGTACATTATTTATATTTAGTTTATAAATATTTAGTTACAAATGGGATATAATGCACATATCAATCCGATGTGCTTGAGCGCATGGATAATTATAATAAGAATTAACTGAAATAGCAGGCGATAGTCACCATTTATTTCCGTCGAAGGCCGTCTACTTTGCTTTTGCGATTCTAAATTGTATTAAGTCATTGTCTGCTGCGGCCGCGCCCCTTCCCTGTTTTCAAAGGACTAACACAAGCGCCATTGTATGTTTAATCTGTAATGCTACAATAATCGGGTGCGCTTGAGCGCGATTTATATTTATAATGCAAGTATTTATTTCGGAGGAACACTAAATGGAGCAAAAAGCAGTTCAGGAAAACAAAATGGGCGTCATGCCGGTGGGCAAGCTGGTGGTCACGATGTCGCTGCCGATCATCATCTCCATGCTGGTGCAGGCGCTGTACAACATCGTGGACAGCGTGTTTGTCAGCATGATCTCGCAGGAGGCGCTCAATGCGGTGTCGCTGGCGTTTCCGGCGCAGAACCTGATGATCGGCTTTGCCACGGGCAGCGCCGTGGGCGTGAACGCGCTGGTATCGCGCGCACTGGGCGCAAAGGACGGCGCGCGCGCCAACCAGGTGGCCGTGAACGGCGTGTTCGTAGCGGGCTGCTGCTATGTGCTGTTTCTGCTGTTCGGCATTTTCGGCTCCCGTCTGTTCTTTTCGCTGCAAACGACCAATGAGACCGTCATCCAGTACGGCGTGGATTACCTGGTGGTGGTCTGCGGGCTGTCGTTCGGCCTGTTCGGCCAGGTAATGATGGAGCGCCTGCTCACCTCCACCGGCAGAACCTTCTACACGATGATCTCCCAGGGCACAGGCGCAATCTTCAACATCATCTTCGACCCCATCTTTATCTTCTTGTTCAAGATGGGCGTGGCGGGCGCGGCGCTGGCTACGGTGCTCGGACAGATGGTGGGCTGCGTGATCGCGCTGGTTTTCAACCGCCGCAAGAATCCGGAGCTGAAGCTGTCATTCGCGGAATTTCGCCCCAGCGGCGCGATCATTCGCGAAATCTGCGCCATCGGCGTGCCGTCGATTATCATGGTGGCGGTCGGCTCGGTGATGACCTTCCTGTTCAACATCATTCTCTTTGCCTATACCGCGGGAACCACCTACACGCAGAACGTATTCGGCATCTATTTTAAGCTCAACAGCCTGATCTTCATGCCGGTATTCGGCCTGAACAACGGCGTCGTGCCGATCATCGCGTACAATTACGGCGCGCGCAACCGCGAGCGCATGCTTGCGGCGGTGAAGGTGGGCGTAAGCATCGCCGCGTCGCTGATGGCGGTGGGCACGCTGCTGTTTTTGCTGATGCCGGAGCAGCTGCTCTCCATCTTCATCACAAACGCTACGGCGGATGAGGTCGCGACGCTCTACGCCATCGGCCGGCCGGCGCTGCGCATAATCTGCACGCATTTCGTGTTCGCCGCGGTCAGCATTTCGTTCAACGCCGTATATCAGGCGCTGGGCAAGGGCAGCTACGCCATGCTCACGTCCATCTGCCGCCAGCTGGTGGTGCTGCTGCCGGTAGCATGGGTGCTGGCGCGTGCGGGTCAGCGCATCGGGAACGACAACCTGGTGTGGCTGTCGTTCCCCATTGCGGAGCTGGCTTCGCTGACGCTGAGCCTGTTCCTGTTTGCGCGGGTCAATAAGAACATCATTTCCAGGGTCGGCGACGCAAAGGCCGCCTGACGCGAATTAAGAACAGCAGGAGGATTTTTGTCATGGGTGAAGCACAGCTCAGCCGCCGCCAGTGGTTTGCGCGCGGGCTGAAGGCGGGCGTGCCCATCGGGCTGGGCTATCTGGCCGTAGCGTTCACGCTGGGCATCGCCGCGCGCAACGCCGGCCTCACCGCCGCCCAGGCCACGCTGACCAGCTTCTTGATCAACGCCTCTGCGGGCGAATTCGTGGGCTTTTCGATGATACAGGCGGGTGCGGGCTACCTGGAGGTCGCCGTGATGGAGGCCGTGGCGAATGCGCGCTATCTGCTGATGTCCTTCTCGCTCAGCCAGAAGCTGCGGCCGGAGACCGGCCTGATACACCGGCTGCTGATCGGCTGGTACGTCACCGACGAGGTTTTCGGCGTGTCCGTATCCGTGCCGGGCTATCTCTGCCCGTGGTATACCTACGGCGCGATCGCGCTGGCCTGCCCCGGCTGGGCGGCGGGCACCTGCCTGGGCGTGCTGATGGGCAATATCCTGCCTGCAAATGTGGTCAACGCGCTGTCCGTGGGGCTGTACGGCATGTTCATTGCGATCTTCGTGCCCGCGTCGCGCAAATCGCGCGTGGTGCTGGGACTGGTGGCGATCTCCATGGCCGCGTCGTTCGCGTTCGCGCGCATACCTGCGCTGGCGGCCATTTCCTCCGGCCTGCGCACCATTATCCTCACGGTGGCGCTGTCCGCCGCCGCAGCGGTGCTCTTTCCGGTAAAGGAGGCGGCGAAGCGCGATGCGTAACGTATACGTCTATATCGCCGTGATGGCGATCGTCACCTACCTGATCCGCGTACTGCCGCTCACGCTGGTGCGCCGCGAGATCAAAAATGTGTATGTCCGCTCGTTTCTGTATTATGTGCCGTATATCACCCTGGCGGTGATGACCTTCCCCGCCATTCTGGATGCCTGCGGCAGCGTCTGGGCGGGACTGGCGGCGTTCGTGGCGGGTGTGGCGCTCGCCTGGCGCGGCGCGAGCTTGTTGAATGTCGCCGTCGCCTGCTGCGCCACGGTATACCTGCTGGAGCTTTTCATTTGAAGGGGCCTTGAAAGGGGCTTCTTTTTTGTGATTGGAACTGCTTTTTTAAGGAATGAGGCAAAGCAGCGTCGGCAATTCGTAAAGGGAGAGAATTAGCAAAACCGGGTTTTGCGGGTCGGCGACTCTTGCAAAGAGACGTCGACAATTCGTAAAGGAAGCACATGATACATAAATGCATAAAGCATATTAATTAATATTTCGAAACACTTGACAAATGTATACTAATAGTATAACGTTAATGATGAATAAGATGTCGAAACTTAGACGAGTATGCTGCGCCAGTTTGAGAGGAGAACAAACATGAAAAGGATTCTGGTATGCGTTCTGACGGTATTGACGGTTATATTTGCATGTATTCCGGCAACGATCGCCGAGGATGACTTTCCGGTTCTGGCGTGGTATATGCATGGAGATGAATATATCCAGACGCTTGATGAATATGACAGATATTTCACACGCGAACCGGCGGTTGTTTACATGGATCGCTTTGGCAAAGGAAAGGTTGGCCTCGGCCCACAGATGGATGGGCTGATTCAACGAAAGAGGGATATCTATGATACCAGCGGGTTGGCTTACGAGCTGTTTGTCAGACAAACCTTTTACCGGTTCAGTGTCATGGATTCGATACAGACCTCGCTTGTCCAGAGTGAAGTTTATTGCTGGAAGGATGCGCGGGGTGATATTGCTATCAGCGATGAATACTACCTGTTTAAAATGGTATATCTTGAGGGTGATTATCGATTGATCCTGGTGAATATGTATGCAGAAACTGATGGCGGAGAGGAAGTGAATGCGCGCACGATCGAGAGCTCTTTTTTCGAAGGAATTGATGATTGGAGCGAATTTACATACATAGGAGATCGCGTCACGCAGGGCGACCTGCTCCTAAAGGAATCTCCCGACAGTTTTGCCGCGCCCATGATCGTGGTGTCAAACGGAACATATCTGAGTAATTGCTATGCCAATTCTGATGGCTGGGTTTACTGTGAGTATGAGGGGTTAAATGGCTATATCTTGATGGATTACCTGCGTGAACCGAATGGTTATGAGCGCCCCGACAACGACAATGATGATTATAATGACTATGGCGGCTATGACGACTATGATTACGATAATGACTATGACGGCTATGATTACGATGATTACTATGACGATTATGATCGTTCAGATAGCGATGGAACGCAGGGCGTGACAGAATGGACGCTCTCGAGCAGCGAAATGTGGGCATACGCGACGAGCGAGCTTACCGACAAGTATGGCACATATCCTGCAACACAGGCATGCGATAATAATCTCAATACTGTGTGGTCGGAGGGCGTTGACGGCATCGGAGATGGTGAGTGCCTGAGCATTGCGTTTGATACAGCTTGTGTGACGGGCTTTTCGATTTGGGGTGGTTATCAGAAGGATTCATATCGCTACTACAAGAATAACCGCCCGAGAGAGATGGAAATCTGGTCGGATGATGAGTATCAGGGCACGATTGAACTTGACGATGAGTTCCGGGAACAGAGTTTCTCATTCGTGAACCCCGTATATACGTCTTCATTGCGCTTCGTGATCGTGTCCGTCTATGATGGAAACGAGTGTGATGATACCTGTATATCCGAGGTGAGCATTCGCGTACAGGATTAAGCGGTTGAATTGCGCCTGTCTGGCGCGTCGAGGGGCGACAAAAGGGCGACTGCGGTTTTTAAGGTCAGGGTTTTGTAAAAAATAGAGAATTATACCAGCGGTAGAATGACAAAGCGGCGGCTTTGTGCTATAATGGTGATCGTCGGCGGGCGGAGGCTCGCAAGCCACACGCCGACGATCATAGAAAGGGAAAGGATCAGGAAGATCCGGAGGATATTCCGTGTCGGCGGGCGGAAGTTCGCAGATCGCACGCCGACGATCATAGAAAGGAAAAAGATCAAGAAGATCCGGAGGATATTCCGTGTCGGCGGGCGGAAGTTCGCAGACCGCACGCCGACGATCATAGAAAGGGAAAAGATCAGGAAGATCCGGAGGATATTCCGTGTCGGCGGGC
>CAKUOX010000027.1 GCA_934670175.1 uncultured Clostridia bacterium
CCCATACACTTTCTGATCGCGCGCATGGCGGCGCTGCCCGAGAACTTTGACAGCACAATCGACGGCCGCTGCATCGACCGCGTGGCGCGCAGCGAAAAGCAGCGCGACCGAAGCGGCAGGCGAAGGGAGGATGCGCAATGAAAAAAACGCCCGTGATCTGGCGCGTTCTGCTGGGCACCGTTTTGTGCGCCCTGATCGTATTTGCCTACGCGCGCCCCTGCTTCAGCCGCGGCGAATGCGCGGCGCTGATCGCCCTGGGACAGCGCGGCAAGCCCTATGTATTTGGCAAGGAGGGCCCCGACGACTTTGATTGCAGCGGACTCGTGCGCTACTGCTATGCGCCGCTCGGCACGGACGTGATCCACAGCGCCGAATTCATCGGCTACGATGACGGCTATCAGACTGTTGAAAACGTACGCGATCTCAAGGTGGGCGACCTGATCTTCTTTAATACCATCCCCGATCGCGACGAATGCGACCATGTGGGCATCTGGCTGGGCGGAAACTGCTTTGTGCAGGCTTCGTCCAACGAGGCAAGGATCGTTGTTTCCAGCTTCAGCGACAGCTGGGTCGAGACATACTCCTGGGGCAAGCACATTCTTGCGCCCTACGATTGCCCCGTGCTCAATGCGATCGATCACTACCTGCCCCAGCTGTAAATTTTGAAACGAAGCCGGCAATACCGCGGGCGGCTGTGAAAAGACAGACCGCTTACGGCATTGCCGGTCTTTTTTAAGGGGCATGAATTAGCAAAACTGAAGTTTTGCGGGTCGGCGGCTCTTGAAAAGAAACGTCGACAATTCTTTATCTGCGCGCCTTTTCGGCCAAAAGCTCTGCCGCCATGGGGCGCGCCCAGGCGTACTGCTGCATGAATTCGCCGTGGTAGGCGTTGAGTGCCTCGGCCTTGCCGGCCTTGAAATCCATCAGGTCGCAGTCGAACTGCGCCGTATCCAGATACAGCACGCTGCGCTTGCGCCGAAGCACGTCGTCTGCGCCCGCAGCCTTGAGCGTATCGCTGAGCGCCTTGATCGTCGTGCGATAGCCGAGCCCCTGATCGCCGCTATCCGCCCAGAGCGTTTCCACCATCTCGTGGATCGTTACCTCGCCGCCCATGCGGCTGACGCACAGCGCCAGCAGCTCCTTCGCCTTGGAGGACTTGAAGCTGACCAGCTGGCCCTCCACGAACAGATCAAAGTGCCCGAAGGTGCGGAAACGCACGCGCTTTTTCTGGCGCTCGCTCAACAGCCGCGCGCGCTCCAGCGCGTCCAGAATATCCTCGCGCTCGTAGGGCTTGAACACCACGAAGTCCGCGCGGGCGTGAATCGCATCCGCCGAATACTCCGGATGCGCGGTCACGAAGATCACGATCATGCCGGGGCGAAGCTGCCGCAGACGGCGCGCCAGCTCGATGCCGTTCATCTCCGGCATGTCGATGTCCAGCAGCGCGAAATCTACCGGATTTTCCTGCGCATAGGCGAGCGCGTCCGCAGCGTTATCAAAAAAGCCAGCCACTTCAAAGCCCGGCATATTGCCGCACTCGATTTTAAACAGATCCAGCGAAAGCGGCTCGTCGTCGACCAGGATTACCTTCATTTGTTCTCTTCCCCTTTTTTATGGATCTCCTTGGGCGTATCAAGGCTCACGGTAACGCCGCCCAGATCGTTTTTTTCAAATTTCAGCGGCGCGATGCCGTAGAATTCCAGGCGCGTATTGACGTTTGCAATGGCCGTGGATTTTTTCTGCTTTTCATGGATCTCCACACCTGCGCCCGCGCCGGGGCCGTTGTCAATGACCTCGATATGATAGCCGGCCTGGGTCTCCCTGCATTTCAGCACCACGCGCCCGCCCTCGCGGCGGCGCTGCACGGCGTGAATGACCGCATTCTCCACCAGTGGCTGCACCGTCAGCGGCAAAATCTCAAAATCCTCGGTCTCCACATCGAATACCATTTCAAAGCGCTCGCCCAGCTGCGCCTGCTTGATGTCCGTGTATGCGCGAATGGAGCGTAGCTCCCGCGAAAACGGCACGGTTTCCTGCATGCGCTCCACACCGTCCACGCGGTAGCGAATGTACTTGGCGAAATCACCGGTCATTTTGTACGCCTTGTCCGCATCCATGCGGATCAGCGCGCGGATGGAATCCAGCGTATGGTAGAAGAAATGGCTGGTGATCTGTATCGTGGCGATCTCGCTCTTTGAGACCTCCAGCGCCGCTTCAAGGCGTATCTGCTTTGCCTGTGCCACCACCACGGCGCGGATCACGCGATAGACCATAATGTAGATATTGCCAAACAATGCCAGATACACCAGCCACGAGATTCTGTCCGTGATATAATAGCGCAGCGCGGTATAGCCCGCCGCCAGCGCCAGCAGGCATACCAGCACGCGGTTCTGCTGCCTGAATTCCAGTATGAAGGTATCCACGATAACGACGGCGCACAGGTAGCGGGTCGTGCTGATCATCTGCGGCGATTCGAGCACGCCGGCCAGCTGCAGCACAAGCGCCATCGCCAAGTTTACCAGGCTTATCACATGCAGTCCCAGCGCGATCTTGCGGCTGAGCCCCGTGTGCACGCGGATCAGATAGCGCGTGTACATCACCGGACAGAGCATGAACGCGACGTCCTGAATCAGCACATAATTGGAGCCGCCGTACACGTTCATCAATATCGTGGTCTGCTTCGAGGTCAGAAACACCGCCAGCACCACCATGAACAGGCTCAGCGAATAAAGCCCCGTGTTCCCGATCACATAATAGCGCATGATGACCGCCACGACCGAGAATATGATGCCGATAAAGAGTATCGCCAGCCCCGCCACGAAATGCGGCATCGTCTTCATCTGCACCAGCCGCTCGATCTCCTCATCCGCGCCGTAGCGGCACTGGGGAATCAGGTTCGCATACTGGTCGTACGGCGTGGAAAGCTCTATCCTGAATTCCGCGCCCGCGCTGCCCGCCGGAAGCTGAACGATGTTCCAGCGGCTCGGCGCGCAGGAGGTCATATGCTCGTTCTCAGGCCTGGAAAGGCTGTACAGGCAGCGCCCGTTCAGCAGCACCCGAACATCGGCGTAGGACGAATAGAAGGCGACGGACTGCGTGTGCTCAAACGCCTCCGGCAGGCAGGTCTGCATGACGCTCATCTCGCCCCGGGCGCGCACATCCCGCGACGGCAGCGCATCCACGGCCTGTCCATTCAGCATCCAGCCGCTGTCCAGCGTGGCGATGCTGGCGTTGAGGCGGCCGTAGCTCAGCGCGGCGGTGCAGCAGTACACGACCAGCGCCAATGCAATTACGAAGATCGGCAGCATTTCCCAAATATGCCGCTTCTGCCGCTGCGTCATACCGCATCACCTCCCTGCTATCTGTTATTCTACCACATGCCCCGTTTTGCTTCAAGCCGTTCGCGCATAAACATCACCTGAGTTTAACCGCCGCCGGATAGCAGCCGCCGCGCGTGCGTTATATGATTTTCTTATCAAATTTGAATCGAGATATTATATGAGTGAAATGAAGTTTTCCGAGCTTGGGCTCATCCCCGAAATGCAGCGCGTGATCGATGAAATGGGCTTTGACTGCGCCACCGATATTCAGGCCGAGGCGATCCCCCGCATCCGCGAGGGGCGCGACATCATCGGCAAATCCCAGACCGGCACAGGCAAGACGCTGGCCTTCGCCATTCCCGCCATTGAAAAAATCGACCGCAGCGAGGCCGAGACCACCGTACAGGCGTTGATCCTGTGCCCCACGCGCGAGCTGGCGCAGCAGGGCTGCGACGAGATCAAAAAGCTGACGCGCTTCATGACCGACATCTGGGTCACGGACGTCTACGGCGGCGCGCCGATGGACCGGCAGATCGCGCGGCTGAGAAAGTGTAATCTGGCTATCGGCACGCCCGGGCGCGTGATGGATCACATGCGCCGCGGCACGCTGAAGCTGGACAACGTGAAGCTGGTCGTGCTCGACGAGGCGGATGAAATGCTCTCCATGGGCTTCCGCGAGGACATTGAGACCATCCTGAAGGATGTGCCCGAGACCCGTCAGACGGTGCTCTTTTCCGCCACGATGCCGCCCGCCATTCTGGAAATCACCGAAACCTACCTCACCGAGCCGCACATCATCGAGATCAACCGCGAGCAGGTGACGCTTGAGAACATCCGCCAGACCTATATTGACGTGCCGATGGGGCGCAAGCTGGATGCGCTGAACCTGATTCTGCGCGCCTATGAGCCGCGGCTGTGCATGATCTTCTGCAATACCAAGCTCATGGTCGAGGAGGTAACGCAATACCTGAGCCGCAACGGCTTTTTGGCGGAGGCGCTGCACGGCGATCTGAACCAGAGCCAGCGCACGCGCGTGATGGATGCCTTCAAATCCGCGCGCATACCGCTGCTGGTTGCGACGGATGTGGCGGCGCGCGGCATCGATGTAAACGACATCGACTACGTTATCAATTACGACGTGCCCGGCCACGACGAATACTATGTCCACCGCATCGGCCGAACCGGACGTGCGGGCAAGGAAGGCTGCGCCGTGACCATCTGCTCCGGCCGCCGCCAGTATTATATGATTCGCGATCTGGCGCGCATGGCCAAATCAGAGATCGCGGAGGCGCCGATCCCGACCGTGGCCGAGATCCGCCAAAAGCAGCGCGCCCGTCAGCGCGAGGCGCTGATGGAGATCATCGAGGGCGGCGTGGACGCGTCCTACCGTGAAATGGCTGAAGCGCTGATCGAGGCGGGCTGCGATGCGGAGATCATCGCTGCCGCGGCCATGCAGGCGGCATGGAAAAAGGAAGAGCTGCAGCTGCAGGATATTACCTTCGAACGCCGCAGCGCCGACGGCGGGCAGTATCGCCGCATCGTCATCAGCCTTGGGCGGCGTAACCGCATCGCGCCGAATCATGTGGTCAGCGCCGTGGCCGAGAAGGCGAACATCCCCGGCCGCGAGATCGGCAAAATCGAGATATATGACGATCACTGCTTTGTGGGCGTGCCCGCCGCACGCGCCGAGCAGATCGTGCGCGCGCTGCGCGGCCTGAAGATTTGCGGCTTCCCCGCCGCCGTGCGGCTGTATCAGGAGAAGAATTCTCCATCTGCCAGAAATGCGCCGTCTGCGCGCGCTTCTGCCCGTCCCCGCACTGGTTTTCAGAATGAGCGTTCCGCGCAGCCCGAAGGGCGCGAAATGCAGCCGCTCCAGGCCGCCGTGCGCCGCGGAAAGATCAAGCTGTCCGAGGAAGCCCGTGCACGGCTGCTGGATCCCGACAACCTGAGCCGCTTTGAGATCGCGCCCGAAGCGAGGCCCGAACAAAAGCGCGAAAAGGCGGACGGGCGCAGGCGTGAAACTTCAGAACGCCGCCGCGACCGCCACGAACCGCAGCGCCGCGCGGGCGAACGAACGCGCAACGGCAAAAACAACGATCGCGGCTCGCGCCGCCGGGATAAGCGCCGCTGATGAATAGACTCGCGCTCCCGCTAAAAATTTTTCTTGCCAATTCACGCAAAAGCATGTACAATAGATAGCAGGAAAAAAGCGCTTACGCGCATTACATTTTACTTTGGAGGTTGCATCTATGTATCAGGACAATATCAAGGTTGCCGGCGAGAAAATGGACAAGACCATTGCCGGTATTCAGAAGGATCTGGAAACTCTGCGCGCCGGTCGCGCCAACCCGAAAATTCTGGACAAGATCACCGTGGATTATTACGGAACGCCCACTGCGCTGAACCAGGTCGGCAATATTTCTTCGCCTGAACCGCGCCTGCTGGTTATCGCGCCCTGGGAAGCGAGCATGATCACGCCCATCGAAAAGGCCATTCAGAAGAGTGACATCGGCATCAACCCCTCCAACGACGGCAAGGTCATCCGCCTGCTGGTGCCGGAGCTGACCGCCGAGCGCCGCAAGGATCTGTGCAAGCAGGTGAAAAAGCGCGTTGAGGAAGGCAAGGTCGCCATCCGCAACATTCGCCGCGACGCGATGGAAGCCGTGAAGAAAATGAAGAAGGATTCCGAAATCACCGAGGACGATCAGAAGACTGCCGAGAAGGAGCTTCAGAAGATCACCGATGCGCACATCGAGCAGATCGACAAGATCGGCGCCGCCAAGGAAAAGGAGATCATGGAGGTCTGATAGGGCTTCCTGCCATGCCAGACCGAATACGGTTTCCCGCATCGGAAAATAACCGAACCGCCTCTGCGCGGGCAGCCGCATAATGGCTGCCCGCGCGTGTTTATATTCATTTATCAGGAGGGAGTTTCAGACCATGTTTGCCGAGAAGCTTTCCGCATTGATCACCAGCATTTTTCGCGCAAGTCCGAAGTATATCACCGTGGCCGCGCCGATGGCGGGCGGCGTCGCTGAAAAGCAGCTGCCGCCGATGCAGCTGCCGCGCCATGTGGCCATTATCATGGATGGCAACGGCCGCTGGGCGACGAACCGCGGGCTCGGGCGCTCTGCCGGACATGCCGCGGGCACCGAGGCGCTGCGCGACATCATCCGCGCCAGCGACGATTGGGGCATCGAGGTGCTGAGCCTGTATGCGTTTTCCACGGAAAACTGGGCACGCAGCAAGGAGGAGGTCGGCGCGCTGATGGGGCTGCTGCTGAAGTATTTTGCCTCCGAGATCGACGAGCTGGACGAGAAAAATGTGCGCATACTGATTCTGGGCGATGTGGACGGTCTGCCTGAAGCGCAGCGCAAAGCCGTGATCAGCGCCATGGAACGCACGCGCGATAACACCGGCCTGCAGCTCAACATTGCGCTCAATTACGGCGGCCACGCCGAACTGACGCGCGCCATGCGGCGTCTGGGCGAAAAGATCGCGCGCGGCGAAATGAAGCCCGAGGACATCGACGAAGCCGCCGTCGAGGCCGAGCTCTACACCGCCGGCCAGCCGAACGTGGATCTGCTGATCCGCACCAGCGGTGAAAAGCGGCTCTCCAATTTCATGCCCTGGCAATTGGCCTACGCGGAAATGGTATTCGATCCGGTGCTCTGGCCGGACTTCGATCGCGCGCAATACCTGAAGGATCTGCGTCAATACGCCGCGCGCGACCGCCGTTTTGGCGGCGTGAAGGATGCGGCGCCTACCAAGGAACAGGAGGATTGATCTCTTGCTGAAGCGAATCATTACCGGCGCGGCTTTTGCGCTCGTCATGCTGGCGGGCGTGTATTTTCAGGGCTGGCTGATGCTGGTCATACTGACGTTTTGCATGTTCGTAAGCGTATACGAAATGTACAGGGCGCTTGAAAACACCGGCGCGAAGCCGATGCGCTGGGTAAGCTACCTGTTCTGTGCGCTGACGGCGGCGGCGCACGTTTCCAGCCGCCTGCTGCCGCAGGATCAGAGCCTGCACCTTTCCATGACGGCGCTGCTGCTGAGCACGCTCGCCGCCATGAGCTACCTGGTATTTCGGGGGCGCGAGGCGCTGGACTGCCTGACTGCCAGCCTGTTCCCGCTGCTGTATCCGGGGCTCCTCTATCTGGTGATGATGGAGCTGCTGCGGCTGAAAAACGCTGCGGCGGTCACAGTCGCGCTGGTCATCGCGCTGTTTGCCGCCTCCATTAACGACGTGTTCGCGCTCTTTACCGGCATGCTGCTGGGCCGGCACAAGCTCGCGCCCGAGCTCAGCCCGAAAAAAACCATTGAGGGCAGCATCGGCGGTCTGATCGCCAGCACGCTGTTCGCCATGGCCGTGCCTGCGCTCGTGCGGTTGATCTTCGCCGGAAACGCAAATGTAGCCGCAAGCCTTGATACCCTGCCGCCCACCTGGGCGTTCGCATGCCTTGGGCTGCTCGGCGGTGCACTTTCGCAGGTGGGCGATTTGAGCGCCTCCATGGTGAAGCGCCATTGCGGCATTAAGGATTACGGCAAGCTGCTGCCCGGACACGGCGGCGTGATGGATCGCATGGACGGCGTGCTGTTCTGCAGCGCGGTATGCTATATCTTTTTTAATCTGGTGGGGCTTGGATAAGCTATGAAACAGAAGACAATATCGATCCTTGGCGCTACGGGCTCAATCGGCACGCAGGCGCTGGACATGGTGCGCCGTTATCCGGAACGCTTTTCGGCCGCCTGCCTGACGGCGGGCACGTCATCGGAGAAGCTGTTTGACCTCGTGCGCGCCTTCAGGCCGAAAACGGCTGGACTGATCGTAGAACCGGAGCACATTCCGGAGGACGTGCGCTTCTGCCAGTGGTTCTTCGGCGCGGACTGCTCCGTACGCGCGCTTCAGGCCGCAAAGAGCGACGCTGCGCTCTGCGCGATCACCGGCATTGCCGGACTTGACGCAGTGCTTGCTGCGCTGGATGTATGCGGTGAGGTGCTGCTTGCGAACAAGGAAGCGCTGGTGACCGGCGGCGAGCTGGTGATGGAAAAGGCGCGGCGGCTGAACAGGCCGCTGCTGCCGGTGGACAGCGAGCACAGCGCGATATTCCAGTGCCTGCAGGCGGCGGGGCCGAATGAGCCGCGCTCGATCATACTAACCGCGTCTGGCGGCGCGCTGCGCGACTGGCTAGCGGACAAGATCCAAACCGCGCGCGTTGAGGACGTGCTGCGCCATCCCAACTGGCGCATGGGCCGCAAGATCACCGTAGACTGTGCTTCCATGGTCAATAAGGGGCTTGAGGTCATCGAGGCGCACTACCTCTTCGGCATGCCTGCGGAGCGTATCCGCGTGGTCGTGCATCCGCAGAGCATCATTCATTCCATGGTGGAATTTGAGGACGGCGCGGTGCTGGCGCAGCTCGGCTGTCCGGACATGCGCGGCCCCATCGGCTATGCCATGGCGTATCCGGAGCGTCTGGATTACGAAGCGAAGCGGCTGGATTTTGCGCAGCTCGCGACGCTGAGCTTTACCGCGCCGGATCTTGCGCGCTTTCCCGCGCTGGGCTACGCCATTAACGCGCTGAAAGCGGGCGGTGCCATGCCCGTGGTGCTCAACGGCGCAAACGAAGCGGCCGTTCAGGCGTTTTTAGATGGCGGCATCAGCTTCGGGCAAATCCCGAAGATCATCATGGACGCGCTTGAAAGCGTGCCCCAGCGGCGCATACATTCCATTGAGGACGTATATCAGGCGGACGCCGAGGCGCGCCGCCGCGCCGAAAAAACTATTCGGAGGCAAGCATGCTGAACCTTTTGTATATCCTGCTGGCGATCGTAATGCTGGGCTTCATCGTAACCGTGCATGAATTTGGCCACTATCTGGTCGGACGGCTGTGCGGCATCGGCATTATTGAGTTTTCAGTGGGATTCGGTCCCCGCCTCTGCGGCTTTACGCGCAAGGACATCCAGTATTCGCTGCGCGCCATCCCGCTGGGCGGCTATTGCAGATTCGTAGGTGAGGATGAAGATAATTCCGCCCCGAACGCCATGAACAACCAGCCGGTGTGGAAGCGCTTTCTGACCGTGCTGGCAGGGCCGTTCATGAATTTCGTGCTGGCGTTCATATTCTGCGTCATTCTGCTTACGAGCTTTATCTACATCGAACGTCTGCCCAAGATCGGCGAGGTCTCCGCCGGCACGCCGGCCGCCGAATGCGGCATCGAAGTCGGCGACATCGTTCAGGAGATCAACGGCGTTTCCCTGCCCTATACCTACGACGGCATCGAGCTGCTGCGCAGCACGCTGCAGGCGGCTGAGCCGGGCGCGCCCGTGACGCTCACGGTGCTGCGCGGTGATGAAACGCTGGATATTTCGGTCACACCGGCCAGGGTGCTCGTGGATGAAAGCACCGGCGAAACCGCCTATCAGATCGGCATCGTATTCGGCGGACGCACCTATCCGCTTGGCGAGGCGCTCAAGAGCGGCGTGCGCTACATGGTATCCTATACCGGCGCGCTGCTCGATGCGCTCAAGGATCTGGTTTTCCACGGCGACGGCATGGAAGATATGCGCGGCACGGTGGGTATTATTTCAATGGCGAGCCACGAGATCTCCACTGGCGGCGCGTACAGCGTCGTAAACCTGATCTTCTTTCTGTCATTGAATATCGGCATCATGAACCTGCTGCCGCTGCCCGCACTGGACGGCGGACGGCTGGTGTTCCTGATTATCGAGGCCATCCGCAGAAAGCCCGTGCCGCCGGAGAAGGAAGGTCTGGTGCACGCCATTGGCCTTGGACTTATGCTGATGCTGTTCCTGTTTCTGACCTACAAGGATATACTGCGCCTGTTTACGGGCGGTTAAAGCTAAAGGAGGCCGATGCTCCATGGAGACCAGACAGGTTTTCGCCGGAAGCGTTGCCATCGGCGGCGGCGCACCCATTTCCGTTCAGACCATGACCAACACCGACACGCGCGACGTGCCCGCCACGCTTGACCAGATCCGCCGCATGGCGGCGGCGGGCGCGGACATCGTGCGCGTATCGGTATACGACGCCGCCTGCGCCGAGGCCGTGCGCCCGCTGGTGGACGGCAGTCCTGTGCCGCTGGTGGCGGACATTCATTTTGACCACAAGCTGGCGATCCGCGCCGTTGAAAACGGCATCGCCAAGGTACGCATCAACCCGGGCAATATCGGCGGCGAGGCAAACGTACGCGAACTGGCCGCATGTCTGAAGCAGCATGGCATTCCCGTGCGCATCGGCGTCAATTCCGGCTCCATCGAAAAGGATATTCTCAGACGTGACGGAGGCGTAACGCCGCGCGGCATGGTGGAGAGCGGTTTAAACCACGCGCGCATGCTCGAGCACGCAGGCTACGACAACATCGTACTCTCGTTCAAGGCCACGAACGTGCGCATGATGGTGGATGCCTGCCGCATGGCGCACGACCTGACCGCCTATCCCCAGCACATCGGCGTGACGGAATCCGGCACGGCGGATGTGGGCGTGGTCAAATCTGCGGTCGGCATCGGCACGCTGCTGATGGAGGGCATCGGCGATACGATCCGCGTGTCCATTTCCGGCGATCCGGTACAGGAGGTGCCCGCCGGTCTGAGCATACTGCGCGCCTGCGGGCTGCGCAATGATTTTGTGGAGATCATCTCCTGCCCCACCTGCGGGCGCACCTGCATCGACGTCGAGGGCATCGCCTCAGCGGTGCGGCGCAGCACGCAGCACATTAAAAAGCACATTCGCGTGGCGGTGATGGGCTGCATCGTCAACGGCCCGGGCGAGGCGCGCGAAGCCGACCTTGGCATCGCGGGCGGACGGGACGGCGGCGCACTAATCGTTAAAGGACAGCCGCCGCGCGCTGTGCGGGGCGATCTGGCAGAGATCCTTACCCGCGAAGTACTGAAATACGCTGAAGAACAGCACTGAGGAATAGACAGATTTATGGCAGAGCTTTGGAAAGAACTAATCGCGCGAGACGCGCCCGAGCTGTTGGACGCACTCGCGCTTGCGCGCGTTTCCATATCCAGGCGCACGGGTCAAATGTCCGTGCAATTCAATGCTGACCGGCTGCTTCGCAGAGCCGACCGCCAGCGTCTGGAGGGAATACTGCAGTCCGCGTTCCCCGGCGCAGGGCTGAAGGTCGCGCTGCGCTATCCGGAGCTTAAAGCGCGCGTGAGCGCGGATATTGGCGTCGCCACGCCGCTTTTGAAGGAGCTGCTCGCCCACGAGCATCCCGGCGCGGTGCATTTTCTGGACTGGAACGGCGGCGCATGGCAGCTTGAAAACGATCAGCTTTCGCTATATGTTTCCAGCAATGAGGGTGCGGAATACCTGCGCGCACATGGCGTAGACCGCCTGCTGGAGGCGTACCTGAAGGAGCTGTTCGGCATCAGCGCCGCCGTTCGCGTGAAGATCACTGGCGACGATGAAAAGCGCATTCAGGAAATCAGCGCGGCGCGCGCGCGCGAGGCCGAAATGCTGGCACTGGACACGGCAAGGAACCTGGAGCCCGAAAAGAAAAAAGCGCCTACCGGCGATGTGATCTACGGCAAGCCGATCCACGACCCCGTGATCGAAATGAAGGAAATCACCGAGGACATCGGCCGTATGACGGTGCGCGGCGAGGTATCCGGCTTCGATCTGCGCGAGGCAAAGAACGGACAGACGAAGATCATCAGCTTTTCCATGTCCGACAACACCTCCTCCGTCAACTGCAAGCTGTTTCTGGGCAGCCGGCGCGGCGGCGACGACAACGCCAAATCCATTCAGGCGCAGGCTGACGCGCTGTGTGCTGCGCTGAAGGACGGCAGCTGGGTCACCGCGCGCGGCAGCTACCGTTATGATGAATTCAAGCATGAAATGGTCATGATGGTCACGGATATTGCGCCCGCCGAAAAGCCGGTGCGCCGCGACCTGAGCCCCGAAAAGCGCGTGGAGCTGCACCTGCACACCTCGTTCAGCACGATGGACGCCTGCGCCTCCCCCACCGACCTGATCAAGCAGGCCGCCAAATGGGGACACAAGGCCATTGCCATCACCGACCACGGCGTGGTTCAGGCCTTTCCGGAGGCCTTCGGCGCAGCGAAGAAGGCGGGCATCAAGCTGATTCCCGGCTGCGAGGGCTACCTGATCGACGATGATGCCAGCATTGTGGACGGCGGCGCGGATGTGCGCCTCGACAGCGCGGTCTACGTCGTGCTGGATGTGGAGACCACCGGCCTGAACACACACACTGACGAGATCATCGAGATCGGCGCGGTGCGCATTGAAAACGGTGTCGAGGTCGCCGAATTTTCAGAATTGATCGATCCCGGCCGCAGCGTGCCCGAGCGTGTAGCGGAGATCACCGGCATTACGTCGAGCATGCTGCGCGGCAAGCCGAAGCTGATGGACGTTATGCCCGCGTTCGCCGAATTCTGCCGCGGCGCGGTGCTCGTGGCGCACAACGCCGCCTTCGACATCGCCTTTTTCCGGCGCGCCTTTCGCGCGGCTGGATTGCCGTTCGAGCACCCCGTGCTCGATACGCTGGCGCTAGTTCGCAACCAGTATCCAAATTTCAAAAACCATAAGCTGGGCAACGTGTGCAAGCAGCTGGGCATATCTCTGGCTAACGCGCACCGCGCCGTGCACGACGCGCGCGCTACGAGCCTGGTTCTGCTCAAGACGCTGGACGATCTGCGCGCACAGAAGCACATTCAAACGCTGGCCGAGATCAACACCTGCTATCAGACCGATGCCGGTAAGCAGGCCTACCACATCATTCTGCTGGCGTACACCCAGAAGGGCATGGAGAACCTCTATCGCCTCATCAGCGAGGGGCACCTGCACTATTTCCACCGCACGCCGCGCATCCCGCGCAGCCTGATCCAGAAATATCGCGATGGTCTGATCGTCGGCAGCGCCTGCGAGGCGGGCGAGCTATTCCGCGCGGTGCTTGATGGGCGGGATGAAAAATCGCTCTTGAAGATCGCCGAGTTCTACGACTATCTTGAGATCCAGCCCATCGGCAACAATGAATTCCTCAAGCGCGAGGGCACCGTTGCGGATGACGAGGGACTGCGCGCGCTGAACAGGCGCATCGTCGAGCTCGGCGAAAAGCTGGATAAACCCGTGTGCGCCACGGGCGACGTGCATTTCATGAACCCAAACGACAGCGTGTTCCGCGCGATCCTGATGGCCAGTAAGGGCTTTGAGGACGCGGATTTCCAGCCGCCGCTGTACTTCCGAACGACGGATGATATGCTGGAAGAATTCGCTTACCTCGGCAAGCAGACCGCGCGGCGCGTGGTAATCGAAAATCCGAACGCCATTGCCGACCGCGTGGGCGAGCTGCATGTATTTGTGCCGCATCCGGAGGGAAAGGAAACCTTCCAGCCCTACTGGCCCGAGGCTGAGCACGAGCTGCGCGTGCTGACTGTCAACCGCGCCACCGAGATCTACGGCGACCCGCTGCCGGAGATCGTGCAAAAGCGCATCGACAAGGAGCTGGGCGCCATCATTGGCTACGGCTTCTCCACGCTGTACATGATCGCCGTGAAGCTGGTGGCCAAGTCGCTGTCCGACGGCTACATCGTCGGCAGTCGAGGCTCGGTCGGTTCGTCGTTCGTAGCGTTCCTCTCCGGCATCACGGAGGTCAATTCGCTGCCGGCGCATTACGTTTGCCCCAAATGCAAGCATTACGAATTCAATGTGCCTGCGGAATATGCCACCGGTATCGACCTGCCGCCCAAGAAATGCCCCGAATGCGGAACCGACATGGGCCGCGACGGCTTCAATATTCCCTTTGAAGTCTTTCTCGGCTTCAAGGGCAACAAGGTGCCTGATATTGACCTGAACTTTTCCGGCGAATATCAGCCCGTGGCGCACAATTACATCAAGGAGCTCTTCGGTGCGGAATTCTGCTTCCGCGCGGGCACGATCGGCACCGTCGCCGAAAAAACGGCCTACGGCTATGTACTCAAATATGCCGAGGAGCGCGGCTTGACGCTGAGCAACGCCGAAAAGCAGCGCCTTGCCAACGGCATTACCGGCGTGGCGCGCACCACCGGCCAGCATCCGGCGGGCATGGTGGTGCTGCCGAAGGAATACTCCATATTCCAGTTTACGCCGATACAGCACCCTGCCAACGATATGACCACCGACACCATCACCACGCACTTTGACTTTTCATCCATGCACGACGTGCTGGTGAAGCTGGACGTGCTGGGACATGATGACCCGACCATGCTGCGCAAGCTGCAGGATTTGACCGGTATACCGCCGCAAAAGGTGCCGCTCCACGATCCGGACGTGTTCGGCAAAATCATATCCCTGTTTTCCGGCACGGAGGCGCTGGGAATCACGCCGGAAGCGCTGGGCGTTTCCAAAACAGGTACGCTGGGCGTGCCGGAATTCGGCACGAAGTTCGTGCGCGGCATGCTGGAGGACACCAAGCCCACCTCCATGGAGGAGCTGATCCGCATATCCGGCCTTTCCCACGGCACGGACGTGTGGCTGGGCAACGCCTCGGATCTGGTAAAGGCCGGCGTTCCGCTGAAGGAATGTATCTGTACGCGCGATGACATCATGAACGCGCTGATCGCGCTGGGTGTGGACAGTGAGATTGCCTTCAAGACGATGGAATCCGTGCGAAAGGGCAAGGGGCTCAAGCCCGAAATGGAGGAGGCCATTCAGGCGGTCGACGCGCCCGCATGGTACATCGACAGCTGCAAGAAGATCAAATACATGTTCCCGCGCGCACATGCTGTGGCTTACGTCACGATGGCGCTGCGCATCGCCTACTTCAAGATCTTCTACCCCACCGCCTATTACTGCTGCTATCTTTCCAGAAACGCGGAGAGCTTTGACGCAGCGCGCATGACCACGGAGAACGTCGACGAGCTGCGCGATATGATAGACGCGATCAAGGCGCTGGACAAGAGCGACCTGACGGCCACGAAGGAGGACGAAAACACCGTGCTGGAAATGCTGATCGAAATGAACCTGCGCGGCGTGCACCTCAAGCCCATCGACATCTACAAATCCGCAGCCGCCGATTACCTGATCGATCCGGACGACGGCCGTATTCTGCCGCCGATCAATGCGCTGCCCGGCATCGGCAAATCTGCCGCCGAAGCGCTGGTTGCCGCGCGTGCAGCGGGGCCGTTCATATCTCAGGATGATATGGTACGCCGCAAGGTCGCCAAGAGCACAGTCGAAGCGCTGCGCATGGCGGGCTGCCTGAACGGCATGCCCGAATCCAGCCAGGTAACGCTGTTCGAATTCGGCAGCTGACGAAAGACGATATACCACGAGGTGATTTGAATGAAGCTGACCATACTGGGCAATTACGGCCCCTACCCCGCGCCAAACGGCGCATGCTCCGGCTATCTGCTCGAGAGCTCCGCTGCGCGCGTGCTGATCGAGTGCGGCACGGGCACGCTCGCGCAATTGCAGCGGCATACCGCCCTTGCGCAGCTCGACGCCGTCATTCTGAGTCACCTGCACTACGATCATATGAGCGACCTGCTGCCGATGCAGTACGCGCTTCAGTTCAACCCGCGCGAACCGCTCATGCTGCTTGCGCCCAACAGCCCCGAAAACGTGCGCGCGCTGTTGGACGTGCCCTGCTACGCGCTCTCAGCCATGCAGGCAATTCAGCTTGGCGATATGCGCTTCAGCTTCCATCCGGTAAAGCATCCCTGGGAAAGCTGGGCGCTGCGCGCCGAATGCGGCGGGCGGGTGTTTGTCTATACCGGCGATACAAACGAAGCGGCGGGGCTTGCGGACTTTGCGCGCAATGCCGACCTGCTGCTGGCGGACGCCGGACTGAGCGAGGCCGACTGGCACGCAAATGCGCCGCACCTCTCCGCGCTGCGCTGCGGCCAGCTTGCCGCCGAGGCGGGCGCAAAGCGCCTGCTGCTGACACATCTCAACCCCAAATATGCGCCGGAAGCGCTCGCAGCGGAGGCTCGCGCCGCATTTGCAGAGACTGAATTCTGCGCCATTGGCCGCAGCTACGAGATCTGATCCATGAAACGTATGGCGCAGTCCGGCCTGTTTGCGCGGCTGTTGCACGCGCGGCCGCTGGTATTGGCGGCAGCTGCCTTTCTGGCCGGCTGCATATGCGCCTATGCCCTAAACGTGCCGCCCGCAGCGTCGGCTGCGGCGTTCTGCGCCCTTCTGGTAAGCGCATGCTGCCTTCGCAGGCAGGCAAAGCGCCTGATACCGATTTTGCTGATCGCTGCAATGCTGCCCCTCGGCGCGCTGCGCTTTACGCTGTCGTGGCAAAAGACGGAGCCGCTGCCGGATCAGACCGGCGCGTCGCTCAGCGGCCGCATCTGCGAGGTGCCGCTCTACAAGGCCGAGGACGAGCGCACGATATGCGTCATTGAGGAGATCATTATCGACGGCGCGCCCGTTTCCGGCCGCCTTCGCGTATACCTGCGCGGCGATGAAGCGCTTTTGATGCAGCCCAAGATCGGCAATCGCCTGGAATGTACGGCGCACATCTGGCGCGCGGACGAGGCCACCAACCCCGGACAGTTCAATTTTTCGAATTATCTGCGTCTGAACGGGCTGCGCGGCTACGCTACCGCCAAGACCGAAAGCATGGCGCTCACCGAAGCGCCCCTGAGGCTGCTTGACCGCCGCAAGCTGCTTCGCGAAGCGGCAGGCACGCGCGTAGATCGCCTGTTTCCCGAAAACGCCGCAATCGCGCGCAGCTTTCTGATCGGCGACCGCAGCCGCCTGAGCGATGAAGAGCGCGAGAATTACAGCAGATCCGGCGCGGCGCACCTGCTGGCGATCTCCGGCATGCACATCAGCGTGCTCGCCGCCGCCATATCGCTGGTGCTCGGGCGCTTTCTCAGCCGACGGGCATCCTTTTTCATTACGCTGGCGCTGCTGTGCGTCTACGGGCTCCTGACCGGCTATTCGGCGTCGCTGACGCGCGCGATTCTCATGTACGCCGTATATCAGGCCGCGCCGCTGCTCGGGCGCTGCTCTGATCCGTTCACGCGCCTGTGCTCGGCGATGCTCGTCTATCTGTTTGTGCGCCCCGAAGCCATTTTGGACACGAGCTTCGTGCTCTCCTACGGCGCTTCAGCGGGCATTATGCTGCTCACCGCGCCTATTGCCAACCTGCTGCGCCTGAACCGCCTGCATCCGTTCCGCGGCGGGCGCGGCCTGAAGGCACTGCTGCTATACAAGCTGCCGCGCTGGATCCTTGCCTCGATCGCAGCAACCGCCGCCGCGCAGCTGGCGATCCTTCCGGCGGTGGTGTACGCCTTTGGCGCGCAGCCCGCGTCATCCTTCGCGGTAAACCTGCTGGCGGTGCCCCTCGCCATGGGCGCATATATTCTGGCGCTGATCGGCTTTGTCAGCGGCATTCCCGCCGTGGCACTGTGCGCAGATCACTTGTTCGGCCTGCTCGGGCGCTGTGTAGCGTTTTTTGCACGCCTGCCGCTTAGCAGCATTCGCGTGGCGCGCTTTCCCGTCTGGCTCACGCTGCTGTGTGTCGCCGCCTGCATCCTCGCCTCTGATCTGTCAAAGCTGCGGCTGAGTATTCGCCGCTTTCTGCCGCTCATGGTCATCGCCGCGATGCCGCTGTCCAACCTCTGCGCGCATCTGACGACGCTCGGCTTCAGCGCGGTCTTTCTGGACGCGGGGCAGGCCGACTGCGCAGTCATTCGCAGCGGCGGCGCAGTCTATCTGGTGGACACGGGCGATGATTATTCGCCGATTGCCGACTACCTGAGCGCGATGAATTACCGCCCCAAAGCCATCTTTCTGTCGCACCTGCACGAAGATCATGCGGGCGGACTTGCAGACATACTGGCGCTGTCTCCGCCGGAAACAATCTATCTGCCTGCGGATACGGACAAATATGAGACGGCCGAGGAGACGCTTGCGGCGCTCGATATGGCGCGCGAACTGGGCGTAGAGGTCGTTACATTGGACGCCGGAACTGAAATTGCGCTGGCCGGCGACAGTTTTGCTGATATTCTCGCCCCTGCGGCAGGATTTCCGGCAAATTCGGCGAATGATAATTCTATGATACTTCGCGTGCGCCACGCGGATGATTCCCTGCTCTTCTGCGGTGATGCCTCCGCCAGGGTCGCTGGAAGGGTCGCCGCGAAATGCACCGTGCTGAAGGTGGCGCACCACGGCGCAAAGGATGCGCTCAACGACGCGCTGCTCGACGCCGCCGATCCGGATGCGGCCATCTTCTCCGTGGGCTACAACACCTACGGACATCCGCGCCGCGAGGGATTGGCGCTGCTGGATGCGCGCGGCATCGCCGCCTATCGCACGGATCGCTGCGGCGCGATCACCTGCCGCTTCAGGGACGGCGCGCTGCAAGTGGAGACCTATCGCGCTTCGGAGGATGGAAATGACCTGGAATGAATTCTACAAATCGGTGAAGGACGGCAGCTTCGAAAGCATCTATTGCTTCACCGGCCCCGAGGCCTACAATAAGCGCGAAGCGCTGGCGGCGCTGCGCCGGGCGTGTCTGCCCGCAGGTTTGGAGCAGCTGAACGAGGTGACGCTGGAAGGCGTATCCGCACAGACCATCATCGACAGCGCAGAGACCTATCCCGTAATGTGTCCGCGGCGCCTCACCATCGTGCGCGACTGGAAGCCGTTGATGCCCGGCACTGCGAAGGACGAGGAAGCCGACGTAGAGCGCATGCTCGGCTGGCTGGACAATGCGCCCGATACCAGCATCGTTGTGTTTTACATGACTGAATCGCTGGACGCGCGCAAGAAACTGGGCAAAAAGCTCTGCAAGCTCCCGGGCTTTATTCAGTTCGATTATCTGAGCGGCGCGACGCTGGCCAAATGGTGTGCGCAGCAGCTCAAACCGCTGGGCAAAACGATCGCCTCCGACGCCGTGACGGAGCTGACCGCCATGGCGGGGCAGGATCTGTCGCGGCTTTCCGGCGAGCTGAAAAAACTGGCCGCCTATGTGGAGGATGAAAAGCAGATCAACGTCGCGGATGTCCGCAGGGTCGTTTCCCCCTCGCCGGAATACACGGTATTTATGATAATGGATCACCTGCTGACAGGCCGGCTGGCGGAGGCGACCGCCGTAGCAAATACCATGCTGCAGGCCGGCTCGAACGCAATGGGACTGATCAGCATGCTGGAAAACCAGCTGCGCATCGATACGCACCTGAAGCTCGCGCTGAGCAGCGGCGGGAGTGTGCCCGAGGCCAGCCGCCTGCTCGGCATTAAGGAGGGGCGCGCGTATTTCGCCGCAAAGCAGATCCGTTCCATCCCCGCCGAGGCGCTGAAAGCGCGCTATATGGCGTGCCTCGCCGCAGATTACGACGTAAAATCCGGTAAGCTCAATGATCGCGCCGCGCTGAATGCGCTGATGCTTAAAATTGTCAAAGCGCCGCGTTGAAACCTTTTTGAGTCTTTCCGCGTCTAAGCAACAGATAATAAAGGGGTCGGTTTTCCATGAAGAAGGTATTATGTATTGCACTGATCGGTTTGCTGCTGCTCGGGCTGACGAGCGTCGCGTTCGCCGTGCCGAAGCTCTCTGAAAACATGTTCGACTACGCCAAGGCGACGCTGAGCTGCCTGGCGTCCGGTTCCTACGATAAGATTGTGACCAGTCTGCCGTTTTCAGACGTTTCGCCCAGTGCGGACGAGTGGGCGCGCTTTGCCAACGGCAATTTCTCCGATCTTTCCGGAACCGAGCCGCAGACGCGCTATGCCGTCGCCTACTGGTCGGGGCGTGTGTGGAAGGTTGCCGTGCCGGTCAGCGAGCCCAACGATTCGAGCGTTGAAACGCTGGTGCTTACCTCTGAGGATGGCAGCAGCTTCAACGGCTACGGCTGCATGAGCTGGGGCGATGTCGAAAATGAATATCTGTCCTCTGATTATGTCAGCTGGAACCGCGAATATGCGGGTTCTACCTCCGCCGTCATCGAAGCGGATGTAGATTGACATGAGGGATATATCAAAGACAGGCAACGTATATCCGTCGCCTGTCTTTTTTTGAAGTGTACAAAAGAATCAGCACGCTTCCGACCATCTGCCGGAAGCGTGCTGATTCGTATAAACGACGTTATTCTTCCTCTTCTTCCTCGGGAAGCTCCGCGTCATGATAGACGGCCTGAGTATCGTCATAATCCTCCAACCAGTCGATCAGGCGGCGCACCTTGGCAACCGATTCCTCGTCGCCCAGCTCGACCGTCGTGCTGGGCACCATTTCGCGCTCGGCAGACAGGAACGTGCAGCCGGCTTCCTCCAACTTGTCGCGCACGGCGGAAAAATCGTTGGGGTCGGTGTAGATCACGGCGACGCCCTCGCCCACTTCCACATCGTCCGCACCGCAATCCAGCGCCAGCATGGTCAGCTCGTCCTCATCCATACCCTTGGAATTATCAATCTCGATAACGCCCTTGCGCTCAAACTTCCAGGAAACGCAGCCGGAAGCGCCGAGCGAGCCGCCGCACTTATCAAAAATGTGGCGCACTTCACTGGCGGTGCGGTTCAGATTGTCGGTTACGATCTCGACGATCACCGCCACGCCGCAGGGCGCATAGCCTTCGTAGGTGATCTCCTTATAGTTCGCACCCTCGCCCTCGCCGGCGGCCTTTTTAATGGAGCGCATGATATTGTCGTTGGGCATATTGGCAGCCTTTGCCTTGGCCACGACATCCTTGAGCTTGCTGTTCAGATTCGGGTCTGCGCTGCCGCCGGTCTTAACGGCGATCACGATCTCGCGACCGATCTTCGTGAATATCTTGCCCTTTGCTGCGTCGGTCTTTGCCTTTTTATTCTTGATGGTAGACCATTTATTATGTCCTGACATGGACTATCCCTCCCAGTAAACGCTTATATAATATAATAGCACAAAACACTGGCATTCGTCAAGAAAATGCTGTATAATCTCTTTAGTGTGAGCTATTTTTTCTACGGAGGCGTTACAGCATGGCGCATGTGAGCAGTATTCGCGAAATGCGGGGCTTGATCGAAATATCGCTGGATGGCGTAGCATGGCTTCGCGTGCGTAAAAAGCACTTCGCCATGCGCCCGATAAGCGATGGCGACGAGCTTGACCCTGAGGCCTATCTCGACAGCCTTGCCGCCGCGCAGGCCGCTGACTGCTATGAGGCTGCGCTCTGCATGCTGGATCGCGCGGCGCAGACCGGCGGTCAACTGCGCCAGAAGCTGATATTCAAGGGTTATGTGCCCGCCGCAGCCGACGCCGCCGTTGAGCGGCTGACGGAGAATCGCCTGATCGACGATAAGCGCTTTGCACAGCGCATCGCGCAGTCCAGCGCCGCGAAGCCCGTCGGCGCCTACGCCGTGCAGCGCAAGCTGCGCGCAAAGCGCCTGCCGCCGGAAGCCATCGAAGAAGCGATGCAATGCTTTGACAGCGCGCAGCAGGCCGAGGCCTGCCGGACTGCCGCGCAGGCGCTTTGCCGAAAATACGCCGCTCTCCCCCCGCGCGAGGCACGCGCAAAGCTGTCTCAGGCGCTGGCCAGGCGCGGCTTTGGCTGGGAAAGCATTTCCGGTGCGGTAGATGAAGCGCTCGGCGGCGATGCCTTTGACGATTGAGCGCGCAGCAGAACGCCAAATTAATCTGATTGCCGTTGATACTGCGCCGCTGCGCGTGCTATACTGATATTCCGATACACGCACAAATGAGGTTTTCTTCCGATGAACGATGTACTTTCGCGCCGCGGCGCGCTGAAAACGATCGTGGCGCTGGCCTGGCCTACGATGCTTGAACAGATACTCGAGGTCGCCGTATCCTATGTAGATTCGGCCATGGTCGGCTATATCGGTGCGCACGCTACCGCCGCCATCGGCGCGACGGCCACGGTCAACTGGCTGATCGGCAGCTCGCTGATCGCGCTGGGCGTGGGCTTTCTGGCCTACATTTCCCGAGAAATCGGCGCGCAGCGCCCCGAAAATGCCCGACGCGCCGCAGCGCAGGCTGTCTTTGTCGCGCTGCTGGTGGGGACCGTGCTCACCGCCGCCACGCTGCTGCTGGCGCGGCGTATCCCGCTGTGGATGCACGCAAGCGCAGACATCGCCGAGGATGCCGGGCGCTATTTCTTCATCATCTACATTCCCATGCTGTTCAGAACGGCGATCATTCTTTTCGGCACCTGTCTGCGCGCTGCGGGCGACACGCGCACGCCGCTGAAGGTGAACATCATGGTAAACCTCGTCAATATCGTGCTGAATTTCCTGCTGATCTACCCCACGCGCGTCATTTCCCTGTTTTCGCTCCGCTTCACCATGCCCGGTGCGGGACTGGGCGTCTCAGGCGCGGCCATTGCCAGCGCGATCTCCTTCGTTGCTGGCGGCGTCGGCATGACGCTGGCGCTGTTCCGCCACCCTGCCATTTCGCCGAAGGGCATGCGGCTGCTGCCTGACGGCAAAATACTGCGCCCCTGCCTGAAGGTGGCGCTGCCCTGCGCCATACAGCGCTTCGGCACGTCGCTGGGCTATGTGGCGTTCGCATCGATGATCAACGCGCTGGGCACCACGGCGACCGCCGCTCATTCCATTGCCAACACCGCCGAATCGGCTTTCTATATTCCCGGCTATGGCATGCAGACCGCCGCCGCGACGCTGACCGGCAACTGCTACGGCGCGCGCGACAAAGCGCGCATGAAGCGCATTTCCCGCATGATGATCCTGCTCGAGATCGCACTGATGATCTGCTCGGGCAGCGCGCTGTTCATCGGCTCCGAACGACTGATGCGCCTCTTTACCGCAGATGAGGCCGTGATTGCGCTGGGCGCGCGCGTGCTGTGCATGGTGGCGCTCAGCGAACCGGTCTATGGCATCGCCATTATTCTTGAGGGTATTTTCCAGGGCGTTGGTGAAACGAAGAGCGCCTTCGTGTTCAATATCTGCGGCATGTGGGGCGTGCGCATTCTGGGCACCTGGATCTGCCTGAAGCAGCTCGGCCTTGGACTGACCGCCGCCTGGGGCTGCATGATCGCCCACAACATCGTGCTCGGCGCGCTGCTGCTGACGCGCTATCTGCGCGGTCGCTGGAATCCACTGAATCGTGTAGAGGCGGAATAATGGAATTCTATCAGGAGATTGAGCGCGGGCTGACCGGCTGCTGGCGCAAGCCGATATGGCGGCCGTTCATGGCGGCAGTCCGCGAATATGCGCTGGTGGCGCATGGTGACAGAATCGCCGTTTGCATCTCCGGCGGCAAGGACAGCATGCTGCTCGCCAAGTGCATGCAGGAGCTCAGGCGGCACAGTCCGTTGGATTTTGAGCTCAGGTTTCTGGCAATGGATCCCGGCTACGCGCCGGAAAACCGGCGGCGCATTGAAAAAAACGCGGAGCTGCTGCACATTCCGCTTGAAATCTTTGAAACGGATATTTTCGCCGCCGTGGAAGAAATGGACTGCAACCCCTGCTTTATGTGTGCCAAGATGCGGCGCGGTTATCTCTATCGCCATGCGCAGGCGCTCGGCTGCAATAAGATCGCGCTTGGGCACCACTACGACGACGCCGTTGAAACGACGCTGATGAGCATGATCTACGCCGGACAAATCCAGGGCATGCTGCCGCGCCTGAGAAGCGACAATGTATCCGGCATGGAGCTGATTCGACCGCTGTACAAGGTGCGCGAAGCGGAAATCATCCGCTGGCGCGATGAAAACGGCCTGTCGTTTCTCAATTGCGCCTGCCGCCGCGTGGCCACGCGCACGCTGAATGCGGACGGCACCAGCAATTCAAAACGTCTTGAAATGAAGGCGTTGCTCCAGCGCCTCTGTGCGCTCAACCCGGACGCGGACAGGAATATCTTTCGCAGCCTGCACAACGTAAATCTCGACGCCGTGATCGGCTGGAAGTACGACGGTGTGCAGCACAGCTTCCTTGAAAAATTCGAATGATGTTTGGCATGAAAACCGCCGCAGGTCGATCTGATCTGCGGCGGTTTTAAATCAGCAAGCTGCAACTCTTATACAGGCTTTAAAGATCGGTATGCTCGTAGCCGAGGTAATTGGAGAACGCCTCGCTGATGGCCAGCTTTACATGGCCCTTGCCGAAGGTGGTGTGATGGCGGAAGCCCGCGCGCTGCATGTAGATGACCTTCTTCTGCAGATCATCGATCTTCGCAACGCCCGCGCAGCCGAAATACGCATCCTCAATCGGCTCGCCGGTGAATTCGCCTTCATCGACGTAGGTATAGAGCTTGCCATTGAGCGTCGTAGCGGACGCATAGGTCATGGGCATCTTCGCGATGCGGCCCTCGTTTACGCCCCAGCCGTGATCCGGATCGTTGCCCTTAGCAAACATCTTGTGCACGCCGACGGTGCCCCTGGCCTCCATCAGATCCTGCGCAATCGGGCCGCAGTGGAACAGAATGACCTTGTTGAGATCATCGCCATAGTTGTTGTTCCAGTCAACGCAGCCAGCCGGGCACTCGGAAGCGGCCTGAAGCGCGCGCATGGTCACCACGTTCGTCACGTCCATTTCACAGGAGGTGGCGATACCGCGATTGTTCAGCTCGCTCAGCAGCACGCAGGGCGCGATCTGGAATTCATTGTGCATTTCGTTCCAGCAGCGCAGAGACAGCGCATCGAAATGATACTGAGACACCATATCATCGATCGCGACGGACATCTTGGCCAGCCAGGAGAAATGCTCGGCCGGGCACTTGGTGAAGTCGCTGTACTGCTTCAGCGCTTCCATCTTGTCCTTCAGATCGCTGCGGCCGTCCTTCATGGCGCGCATGCGGCTGAACAGCTCGGACAGATCGTAGGATTCAAAGGTGATGCCGTATTTCTGCAGCGTCACTTCATCCCAGCGCACGGTTTTGAACGCCGTGGTGCGCGCGCCGATACCGCCGATGGTAAAGCGGCGGTTGGCCTTGACCACGCGGCAGACGGCCGCGAAATCGTGCAGGTTCTGCTGGAATGCTTCGGCCGAGGGATGCACCACATGCGGCGGCAGCAGCGTGTACTTGATACCGAACTGATTGAACATATCAGAAATGGAGAACTTGCCGCAGTAGGAATCGCGGCGATGCTCGAAGTCCATCATGCCGATCTCGTCCGGATACGCCTGAATCAGGATAGGCACGGTCGCATCGCGCATGGCGGGCACAGCGCCGTTTTCGTCGCCGAAATTGGGCAGGCAGATGATGATGCCGTCATACTCGCCCTCGTGATCCTTCAGCCATTTGGCGTAAACGCGGCCCTCGTCCGCCGTTTCGATCGCGCCGTTGTGCGTGTCGCCGGGCGCCATTTCGATGTGCTTATAGCCGGCCTTTTCCACAGCGGCATACATATCCTGCCGCGCGCTGGCAATCAGGCTTTCCGGAAAAAAGCCGCGGTTAGCGAAATAAAGTGCAAACGTCATGGGTTTTATCTTCTCCTTTGCTTTTTGCCGCACGAAAAACGCCGGCTTATTATATTTATTATAACACAAAAATGCTAAAAATCAATCATCAAAATCTTTTTTCGATCTCTCCTCATAAAAACTGCGTTCACAAACCAGAATAAACGATAAATTCAGCGCATGAGCGAGGCGATGCAAAAATGCCAAAGCATCCGGTCATTCTCCGGCTGATCTATGGCTTGATGATCGCAGGTATCCTGGCCTGCGCTGCCATGCTGCTTGCAATGTTGCTGCGCGCGCCGCGCGGCTTTTGCCTTACGAACGTGCAGCTTGTGAAGGGAGCGATCATTTATGCGCCGGTCTGAACGGGCACTGCCGGATATGGACATGCCCACACGCTACACCGTAGACGAAGCACGGTTTTGCGGCGGCAGGGACAGGATCAACAATGAGGAGGAACGCCCATGAAACGCGATATTATTTCCCCTGCGGATTATGCACAGCTGGTTTCCAGGATCACGCCGCCGTCACGCCATGTGCGGGGCTGCCTGCGCGCCTTCTGGGTCGGTGGGCTGATCTGCTGCATCGGTCAGGCGCTGAACATGCTGGCTGAAAATTTGAAGCTCACGGAACTGACCGCGCCGATGTTTACCTCCGTGGTGCTGATCTTCCTCGGCACCACGCTGACCGGCATCGGCATATATGATAAAATCGGCCGCTATGCCGGCGCGGGTTCCATCGTGCCCATCACCGGCTTTGCCAATTCCGTGGCCGCGCCCGCCATCGAATACCGCCGCGAGGGCATCGTACTGGGCATGGGCGCGCGCATCTTTCAGCTGGCGGGGCCGGTACTGGCCTATGGCATCACCAGCTCCATGATCCTTGGCTTTATCTATCTGGCCGTCAGGGGGTGGCTGCTGTGAGTCGCTGCGGAGAACAGACCTTTTTCTATGACCGCCCGCCGCGCATTGCCGCGCGCACGAGCATCGCTGGCCCCAAGGAGGGCAAGGGGCCGCTGCGCGACAGCTTCGATGTCGTTCTGGATGATGATCTGCTTGGCATGAAGAGCTGGGAGCTCGCCGAGGGCGAGATGCTGCGCCGCGCTGCGCAGCAGACTGCGGATAAGGCCCAGCTGCCGCTTGAACAGGTACAGCTGTTCATCACCGGCGATCTGAACAACCAGATCATCGCCTCAGGCTTTGCGGCGCGCGCACTGGCTGTTCCCTTTCTTGGCCAATACGGCGCCTGCTCGACCTTCATTCAGTCGCTTGTGCTGGGCTGCGCGCTGGTATCCGGCGGCATGGCGGACAACGCGCTGTGCGCGGCGTCCAGCCATTTCTGCACGGCGGAGCGCCAATTCCGCTTTCCGCTGGAGATGGGCAATCAGCGCCCGCCTCAGGCCTCCTGGACGGCCACAGCCTGCGGCTGCGCACTGGTTGTGCCCGGCACGACGGGCGAAGGGCTCTATGTGACCCACGGCACCGTCGGACGCGTGGTAGATCTTGGCATCAAGGACGCCAACCACATGGGCGCGGCCATGGCGCCGGCGGTATTTGATACCATTGCGGCGCATTTTGCCGACACAGGGCGCAGTGCGGCGGATTACGACCTGATCGTGACCGGTGATCTGGGCTGGATTGGGCGCGAATTGCTGAAGGAGCTGCTGAAGCGGGGCGATATTGATGTTCCGGATGAAAAGCTGATCGACTGCGGCAATTCACTGTTCTTCGCGGATCAGGATGCGCATGCGGGCGGCAGCGGCTGCGGCTGTGTGGCCGCAGTGAGCTGTGGCTGGATCATGCGCCGCATCGAAAGCGGCGAGCTGCGGCGCGTGCTGATCGCAGGCTCGGGCGCAATGCTCAGCCCTACCAGCACGCAGCAGGGACAGAGCATCCCCTGCATTTCCTGCGCAGTCTGTATTGAAGGGAGGCAATAAGGCATGGATACGGTGCTTTTATTCATCAAGGCCTTTGTTGTCGGCGGTCTGATCTGCACCGTCGGCCAGCTGCTGATGCAGTTGACGAAGCTCACCAGCGCGCGCATACTGGTGCTGTTCGTGGTATCCGGCGTGGTGCTCACGGGACTGGGCGTATACAAGCCGCTGGTGGATTTCGCCGGTGCAGGCGCGACCGTACCGCTCACGGGTTTTGGCTACTCGCTGGCGATGGGCGCGTTTGAGGGCGTGAACAAATATGGCTTCTGGGGCGCGTTTACCGGCGGTATCAACCGCACGGCCGCCGGCATCGCGGCAGCGATACTCTTCGGCCTGCTGAACGCGCTGATCTTCAAGCCCCACGCAAAGGATTAAAGAGGATCGGCGACGTCTCTTTGCAAGCGCCGCCGAATGCGCAGAACCTCGCTCTGCCAATTTTCACACATCAAAAACAGGCTGCACGGCACTTGCTGTAAACAGATGCCATGCAGCCATTTTTAATTGTGAATTGTGCGTCAGATCACGCTGCGCCCGCCGGACAGCTTGTTGAACAGCACCAGCGCCAGTATGGTAGACGCCGTCAATATGGTGGACAGCGCCGCCGCCGGCCCGTATGCGTCCGCAAACAGCGTGGTGTATATGGCGGCCGAAATCGTGGATGTACCGCCGGAATACAGGATGATGGTAGAGCTCAGCTCGTTGATCGTCGCCACGAAGGACAGCACCGCGCCGGAGAGCATGCCCGGCAGCATCAGCAGCGCCGTGGTCTTGAAGAAGGTGCGCATCGGCGGTTCGCCCAGCGATATCGACGCTTCTTCAATGGCGGGCTCGATCTGATACAGCGTGCCGATGGACGATCTGAGCGTAAATGGCAGCTTGCGTATCGTGTACGCCACGATCATGATCGTCGCTGTGCCGGTCAGAACCAGGGGCTTGACGTTGAACGCCAGCACCATGCCGATACCGATGACCGAACCGGGAATGACATACGGGAACATTGCCAGCGTATCCAGGAAATTCGCCAGCTTGCCCTTGCGCCGCAC
>CAKUOX010000028.1 GCA_934670175.1 uncultured Clostridia bacterium
GGTACATGCAGCGTCACTTCTCCGGACGTCGTTGTGAGATTCCGATCGTAATGCCCGCTGCGATACCCCTGTCGTTCTTCTCTGCGCTCATACCGTGCGGCCTGGGTTAGCCTGTCCGCCTCTGCTTCCAGCAGGTTATTCAGCGTTTCTTCCACACTTCCGCGTACAAGTTCCCGGATTTCCCCCTTGATTGCTTCCTCATTCAGTGTTACAATCTTTTCGGACATGGTCTCTGTCTCCTTTCGAATGTTTGTCGTGCAACTTCATTCTACCAGATGACGCTGACCTTGTCCCTTGTTTTTGGGGGACGGTTTTCAATTCTTCATTTCCGGATTTTGCGCAACTTATTGTACCTTATCCTCGACCGTTATACGTCTGTCAAAGTCTGCTTTGACCATTGTGCTTTACTTGATGACTCAAGCATTAAAAATACTCGTCAATGTGCAGATTGCACACAGACGAGCATTTCGATCAGTTTTAAAGCATATCAGCCATATATATACACAGCTGCAAACGAAAACAAACACCCTGATCAGAAAGGTTGACCCCCAGTTTTTCCTCGCACAATTTAATACGATAACGCACTGTATTTCGATGTATGAACAATGCATTGGCTGTCTGGGTAATGCTGCAATAGTTGTTCAGATATACCTTCAATGTCATTCGCAGTTCCAGATTCATTGAATCCTTCGGAAACGCAAGTACTCCCAGCATTTTATTACATACTTCGCGAATGTGCCGTTCCGACACATTCTTCAAAATATCTACTATATCCTTGGGTTGGTATTGAAGCAATTCCGCAATATTATCTGATTCTTTGTACTTATCTAGCATCTCCATCGCCTGCCAATAGGAATCAGAAAGCATATCCAAGTTGGATACAAGATTACCGCTTGCAAACGTGAAGGACTCTCCGAAGGTTTTAAACAGCACATGCCTGACATCACGGATATGTTTACTCGTTATTTCCGTTTCGCCCTGAATCAGCAAAATGATTCCCCAATTATCTTCATCTGGAAGGACGATTATATTAGAATCAGATGCGTGTTCTAACGTCTTCTTCAAGTATTCATGCGTCATGATAAAACGCTCTTCACGCCAGGTCATTTGAACACTATCAAACTTTCTATCATTGCCTCCACTAAAGCGACCAGCCACAATTCGATAGCATTTTCCTTTCCGCAAACCATAGTAACGTCCCATGTTGAGTATCTGCATTTCTGTCCAATTTTCATATTTCTCCTGCTTTAGGAGTGCCTTCAGGAATTCATAACGCAATTGGATGGCATTGTGTTTGACGAACAATTCCTTATAAAAAAACATGCCTATGATCAAGATGATCTCATCCATCATAAAACTGTCCTGTCCCTTTTCCATACCAAACACTGCCATATAATACATATTCCGAGTAACTGATTTGATTGGATAAAAGGTAACTTGACTCATCTCATTCTTACACATATCGTTGGTCATACATCCACTATCGTTGAAATTGGTTATTTCAATCCAATTCTTAACGAGCTTAGCCTCCTCTGGCGTGACCTTATGGCTAACCAATACCGTACCAAGACGATCAAATATCTGAATATGCCTTCGATTGCTCGTCCCGATAATATTGATAAGATGCCGCAAGGTCGTACCTTGAATAATCAAATCATAGTATTTGCGTTGAGTATTGAGAACCTCAATCAGCTGTTTATTCCGTGTATCCCATATAATTGCCAATATGCTGTGATAAACATTGCCCAGCGTTACATTCATCGGAATTCTAATCAATGGAAAGCCAATTGAATCTGCCACTTTCAAAACGCACGGATCTAACTTTTCTACAAATCGGCCGAGTTTAATGCCCAATCCGGCGCATGGAAGATCGTTTAACCGCAATATCAACTCGCACAGCTTACTCTGATCATCTTTATAGACCATCCCAGTTGTAATAATAAAGCTGTTTTTTGCCACATACATATTTACGTCAGGCGTTTCTGTAGACTCTACAGTGGAAACGACCCGATCTAAATCTGCATAGCTGTTGAGTACCTCAAGCCCTTTCACAGGTTCGATAGCCAATATTTCGCGCAATGTCATCTTTCACACCTCATTACATCTGCTTCTAATATCCTATATCGATCACAGAAGATTACCTGTTTTTATTATTGCATCCATTAATCGATACCATTACCAAACAACTGCTGCAACTGGACTTCCTCAATTATAAAAAAGCTCCGTTTATTATTACTTCTCTCCAATTCTGCTGGTAACAGTATAACTTTCCCGTGTCATCATGTCAAGTAAGCGTAACACTGCTTTAGTTTCTTTCCAAAGTAAGCCTTTGTCAAAGTTACTTTATTACCAATATCCAACAGCTACATCTTTGAAATATACTCGGCTCCCTTAATGGCAGGAACTCAGAAAGCGATTATACCCTTTTAGGCGAAAGCAGCGCAAAATTGAGAATCAACGAAGATACTTCATTGAACAGGGAATCGAATGAAAACAAAATAGATTGTTCACCTTGTATACATTCATGAACAGTCTATTCTCGTTCATATACTCCATCTTTCCTCAAGAATATCGTGCTATTTCAATAGTATTTATTTCTATGATAAATGTCTCCAGTCATCAGACAGCATGCAACTATTTTATCCTAATTCCATAAAACAAATGCAAAAAGGAGATCCAGAATTCGTCTAGAACGTCACTCAAAAGTCCTCACAACGATTTGCAGAACTGGAAATGCATAGAAATTGTAATTGTTCTAGCAGACTGTACCGTCTGCTAAGCAATTTCGTGCTGCATGCTCTCGAAGGTTTTCCAATCAATAATTCCGATCAATAATCGGTTCATGTCTTTCGAATGTACCACTTACAGTTGTAGCAAAGGTCATGCTGAGGCGATGAGCGATAAAAAAGCGAACCCAAAGCCGGTGCAGGCTCTCGGTTCGCCTTTTCAATTATTGGATGAAAATTATTCTGCCTGAATAGAGGCCATGACTATCGAAAGCAGCGCAGCGAAGCTCTCGTCGGACTGCGGGGCGCCGGAAACCTCGAAGATGTAACCCGCATCGGTCGTAAAGGAAACGCAAGCTACGTTGGACTCCTCCAGCACATAGCTCACGGCCTCCATGCCATTGATGACGACGTCCTCCATCTCGGTTGCGGCGGCCTCGGTCAGCTTTTCCTTATACTCGTCCAGCGTCATACCACCGGCATCGACGTACATTACCGCGATGGCCATGGAGCCGTCTGCAGTCTGGTAATAGCCGATATAGCCCTGCGCCCTGTCATCGTCGGTCAGTTCAACAGCTGCCAGCATGTTGGGCATCCACATCTTCACGGCGATTTCATCAAAATTGACAAATTCGCCCTGTGCGATTATTGCCGCGCCCTGTTCTTCCAGATCTGCCCAATTGATCTCGATCGCGCCGGTCTGTTCGGTCGTTCCGTCTGCTTCGGTGGCGAGCGCAGCGCCCACGCACAGCATCATAGCCATGGACAAAAGAAGAGCAACCATTTTCTTCATGCGTAATTCCTCCTGCGTTATACGGCAGCGTACTGCCAATTCGCCGTTAAACTAGCGGCAAAATTATTTTAGCACCGTCACGCATGTTTTTCAACTGCACCATGGTAAAGTCTGCGCCATAAATTATTACATTGCTTCGCGCTCCGTTTCGGAAAACCGTCCGGCGTTTCCCCGTCGTTCAGTCACGCTGCATCGGGCAGGCCTTCGGCAATGCTCACATCGCTCCGGCAATCCACAGAGACGGCGCATGCGGGATCGCCGACCACTGCGGCCGTATGCTCGCCGCCGCCCGCAATGCTGCCGGAAACGGAGCAATCGCTGATTTCAAAGGAAGACATCACATCACTGCCCTCCATCATTTCCTTGCCGCCGCCAATCAGGCCGCCGGCCGCCGCTGTCGTGTCCGAAACGGTGATCGCAATTTGTTCTACGATGCAGCCGGAAATACGCGCCGGTGCGGCATCATAAGTGCCGTCAAAGCCCACGAGATCGCCGACCAGACGATTTCCTTCGCCGGATACGGTAATGGCCGTTCCACTTGCCTTACATCCGCTGATCTCAGCCGCGCCCCACGGCGCGCCGCAGACTGCGCCAATGCCCCAGACAGCGTTGCCTTCGGCGACAATGCTTCCGCCGATCGCCTCGCAATTCACGATCGAGCTCATCGTCGTGCCGCCCGCAATGAGTCCCGCGCACGCGCCGCCGTCGCCGGCAACGGTAATCTCGGCGGTTGCCGTGCAGTTGGAAATCAGATCAAACGCCGTTCCGACAACGCCGCCGATTCCCTGCGAACCGCTCAACCTGTTTTCGCCCTTCAGCACAATATCGGAGACCTTGCAATTCATGAACTGAAGCCCAACCGCGCCGCCGACCAGGTAAAAGCCGGAGACGTCGATGTTTTCAAGCGTGAAATTTCCGATGTAGGCTGCTTCGCTTTCCGTTCCGGACGCGCAGCCGAACAGACCCGCACCCATGGGCGACGCGGCGGAAACCGTCAGGTTTGAAATGGTATGCCCCACGCCATCAAAGGTACCCGTGAAGGCATAATCGGGATGAGGAACCTCCGCATCCTCCGGCGCATCGGACAGCGATTGGAACGCACCGATGGGTTCCCAGTTTTCATAGCCGGACAAATCGATGTCGGCAACGAGAACATAGTGTCCCGCCAGATTCTCCCGAATGAGCTGTAATTGCTCCGCCGAAGCAATTTGCCAGGGATCTTCCCGCGTACCACTCCCGCCCGCAAAGCCGCTTTCGGCAGCGGCCGCCGCAGTCAGCAGCATCGCGAGTGCCAGCACCATGCAAAACAGTTTTTTCACAGATAACATCCTCCTCGTCTATGGGATGCCATCAGTGTAGCATGTCGGTTAGAGGCGTGTAACCCCAAAAACGGGCAGATTATGCCTGAAAACGGGCAGGTTATCCGTCAGCGGCGCAGCCTGTACGCTCCCGGCAAAATGCCGAATCGCTTTTTAAAATCGGCAGAGAATTGGCTGGGCTTATTATACCCCACGATTTCGGCAATCTCCTGAATGGAGAAGCCGCCGTGCGTCAGCAGCTCCGCGCCCTTCTGAAGGCGAGAAACGATCACATAGGCGTGGAGGGAGGTTCCGTAAACCTGGCGAAAGCTCCGGGTGAGCTTTGAAACGCTCATGCAGTATTCCCGCGCCAGCGCGGCAATGTCCGGTATGCTCGCCGGATCTTCCTCTATTCTCCTGCCGATTTCGCGAATTGTCCTCAGGTCATCCCCATGCAGTCGATGCTTTTCGGCCGATTCGCCTAGTCCGGCCTGTAAACAGAGCGACAGACTTTCCAGCAGGCGCGCCTCCAGCCGCATCCGCTCAAACCCACTGTGTATGTCTTCTAGCGGGCCCATTTCCAAAAGGTTCCTTTGAATGGCCGCCGAAATGGCAAAGCGCCGTCCATTCAGCATGTCAATTACCTTATGCGGCTCAGGCAAATAGCTGCCGATCAGACCTGCAAACCGTTCGACCGGCATGGAAACGGACAGAAACGAAAACGAAGACTTGCCCGAATAGCACATTCTTTCCAAAGAGCCATCCGAGAGACAAAAGCAGGCTTCGCTGTGATCCAGACGCATCGGGCCACGGCTCGTGAGCCATTCCACGCCTTCCCCTCGGCAGAAAAGGAGGCGCATGTCCTTCGCAGCATTCCCCTCAACGAAGGTTTCTTAGTTAAACTTCATATTCCACGACGAGAGCGAAAAGCTGTTTGCATCAATGCGCGTAATGCATCCGCTTCCGGAATCTGCGGGTAAATCAATGGTCAGCGCAGGCGTATTCTGGATACTTTGATACAGCATTAACAGTTCCTGACGCATTGCTCCGATACCTTCTCCAGATAAAAATTTGCACATATCTATTCCTTTGTCGGACATTTTCCCGCGCGCATATTTAAAACGGATAGATTTCCTGCCAGACAAATACCGAGTTAGCAGGTCGATTATAGCATACCAATGCGAAAACAGCAATCCGAGGATAACGAATACCATCCATTCCGCCGTCCGCAGCTTCCGGCTTTCCCACCATATTTGATGATTGCCTTTTTTTCAGGGCAAGGATTCCGCTCGTCGCCAGGAAGCACCCCTACATTTGACAATGAACCACAAAAAGAGATCCTCATGCCTTATACCAAAGCATGAGGATCTGATGGCACCTCCATGGGGACTCGAACCCCAGTTTTCGCCGTGAGAGGGCGACGTCTTAACCGCTTGACCATGGAGGCTTATCTGGCTGCCGAACTAGGATTCGAACCTAGACAACATGAGTCAGAGTCATGGGTGCTACCATTACACAATTCGGCAACGTCAACCGGGCACGACGTACCCGACCAACGAATGATATTATATCGTTTTGGAAGTGGTTTGTCAATAGATATTTTCTCAATTCATATTATCTTTACGTTTGAGCTGAGCGCGGCTCGCACGCAGGCATGCGCATTCGCTTCACAATTAAATGTTGGTAAATGATGTAAAAACGCTTGAAACCATAAAATAAGCGCGCTATGCTTTATATACTGGAAAATGTGCCTGCGAGCACGCATCAGAAGGGGATTGTGCAGAAAATGAAAGCAGTTAACATTAAGCTCAGCCTGGCGGAAAATGTGAAGTACTTCGTCAATATTGCAAACAAGTACCCCTATGACCTGGATCTGCGCGTCGGCCGCCATGTGGTAGACGGCAAGTCCATTCTGGGCATCTTCAGCCTGGATCTTTCCAAGCCGATCACGCTTGAGGTCTATTCCGATCACTGCGACGATCTGATGGAAGAGCTGAAGCCCTTCATCGTCGGATGATCCATTACCAAAGCAGAACCTGCCGCCGGCAAAGCACTACGCTTCCGGCGGCATTTTATATTGGAGGATAGGGATCAGCTATAACGCACCAGTGTTTTGCGCATTCGGCGGCTCGTGCAGAGAGTCGCCGACATTTTTAGGAAAGCACCCGCAAAGCCGCGGCTTTGTTGGGCAGCGGCTCGCAAGATACCCAAGGCTCTACCAGCGCCGCGCCGCACCGATGCCGCGCCGGAGGAATACCATAAGTCAGGGCCAGCAATAAGCGCGATTGAACGTGTGCATTTATTGCTGGGATCGCTCTGAAACAACGAAATAACAGAGGTGATACGACTCTATGGAGGTATTCTATGGCATTATGATCCCATTTCTTGGCACCTCGCTGGGCGCGGTGAGCGCGCTCCTTATGAGGGACCATCATTTAAATAAGGCTTTCAGCAACGGCGTCCACCGTGCGCTGTCCGGCTTTGCAGCGGGCGTAATGGTGGCGGCGTCCGTATGGAGCCTGCTGATCCCCGCCATTGAACAGGCCGCGTTCATGGGCGGCTGGTCTTTCGTCCCCGCCGTAGCGGGCTTCTGGATCGGCGTGCTGTTTCTGATGGCGCTGGATCGCATCATTCCCCTGCTTTACCGGCAGGGCTCCAGGATGGGCGCGGATCAGCATCTACGGCGCACCGGCATTATGGTGCTGGCCGTGACGCTGCACAACATTCCCGAGGGACTGGCCGTGGGCGTGGCTTTCGCGGGCTGCCTTTCCGGAAGCGCGCCGATCTCCACAGCGGGCGCAATGGCGCTCGCACTGGGCATCGCCATACAGAACCTGCCGGAGGGCGCGATCATTTCCATGCCCCTGCGCGCGGCGGGCTTTGGCGGCGCCAGAGCGTTTGCGGCGGGCATGCTTTCCGGCATTGTGGAGCCCATCGGCGCGGCGCTGACACTGCTGGCGGCGCGGCTGGTCATACCAATCATGCCGTATCTGCTGAGCTTTGCAGCAGGCGCGATGCTCTATGTGGTGGCAGACGAGCTGGCGCCCGAAATGGCGTCAAGCCGACATTCGCGCGTCGGTACGGTATTTTTCGCAATCGGCTTCAGCGCCATGATGCTGCTGGACGTTGCGCTGGGCTAAGCGGCGCGCGCTTCGTTTTTTTCAGACCAATGCGTTTTACGCGCAAAATTGCTTGACTTTACTGCCGCATGAGGCTATCATTAAATACATCAAATCCGGATTCGAGGTTTAAAGAAATGAGCGAAAATTGCACTCACGATTGTTCGAGCTGCGGCGAGAGCTGTCCCAGCCGCAGCGGTCAGGCCAAGCCTGATTTCAGCGCCCCCGCGAACGCCCACAGCCATGTCAGGCACGTCATCGGCGTGGTGAGCGGCAAGGGCGGCGTGGGCAAATCGCTGGTCACTTCCATGATGGCCGTGGCAATGCGCCGCCGCGGCCTCTCCACGGCCATACTGGACGCGGATATTACCGGCCCGAGCATCCCCAAGGCCTTCGGCGTGCACGGCATGCTGGGCGCGACGGACGAGGGCATCGTGCCCGCAGTAACCACCACCGGCATCAAGCTGGTAAGCCTGAACCTGCTGCTCGAAAATGAAACCGACCCCGTTGTCTGGCGCGGTCCGGTGATCGCCGGAACGGTGAAACAGTTCTGGACGGACGTCATGTGGGGCGACGTAGACTTCATGTTTGTAGACATGCCTCCGGGAACCGGCGACGTGCCGCTGACCGTGTTCCAGTCGCTGCCGGTAGACGGCATTCTGATCGTCACCACGCCGCAGGAGCTGGTGGGCATGATCGTGGAAAAGGCCGTGCGCATGGCGCAGATGATGAACGTACCGGTGCTGGGTCTGGTGGAAAATATGGCCTACTTCCAGTGCGACGAATGCGGCAAGCGCCATTATTTCTTCGGTGAGAGCCATCTGGACGAGATCGCCGCGCGCAACGGCGTGAGCTGCACGGCGCAGCTGCCGATGAACCCCGCGCTGGCAGCCGCGTGCGATACGGGCATGATCGAAATGTTCGACGGCGCATGGCTGGATGGCGTAGCTTCCGCCCTGCAGGCGCTTTAATGCGGCGCGCATACGAAGGCTGAAATGAAATACGAAAAATCCTGCGGCGCAGTGATTTTCCGAGAGGATGAAAACGGGTGGAACGTGCTGCTGATCCGGCACGCGCGCGGCAAGCATATTTCCTTTCCGAAGGGACATATGGAGCCCGGCGAGCTGGAAAGCCACACGGCCGAGCGCGAGGTGCTGGAGGAGACCGGCATTCGCATCAAGGCAGATCGGCGTTATCGCGCCGAAAACCGCTACAATATCCGTGCGGATATTCAGAAGCTGGTCGTGATCTTCGCGGCCGTCACCCGTCAGAAGGAAATAACGCCTCAGCCCGAGGAGATCGCCGAAGCCGGCTGGTACCCCTACGACGAGGCCATGGCAAAGCTCACCTATGAGCGTGACCGCAAAATCCTCAGCGCGGCCATGGCGCACGTCGAAAAATACTATTCAAAAAAACAGTCCCCTGCCGCCGAGGACGCGCCGCAGACGCAGGCGAGCGGCGGCTGAGCGGACGCATGAGCTGATACGAACCATGGATCTTTTGAATGTTCTCACGGAAATGCTGGGCACCATTGCCTTCGCCATTTCCGGCGCAATGATCGCCATCCGCAAAAAGATGGATATTTTCGGCGTGTGCATGCTCGGGCTGGTCACAGCCACGGGCGGCGGCATGGTGCGCGACATCACGCTGGGGCGCACGCCGCCGTCGCTCTTCGAAAGCCCCATTTATATTGCAGCCGCCGTGCTGGCCTCCATCGTGGTGTTTCTGCCGCCGCTGCGCGCCTGGCTTGGGCGCGATCACCGGCTCTTTGACGCCGTACTGCTGCTGGCCGATTCGCTGGGGCTGGGCGCTTTCACCATTCATGGCCTGAAGGTCGCCCTGGATGCGGGCTTTTCCGGAAACATACTTCTGCTGATCTTTTCCGCCACGGTCACCGGCGTGGGCGGCGGCGTATTTCGGGATCTGTTCGCCGGAGAGCGTCCCTATATCTTCGTCAAGCACATTTATGCCTGCGCGTCCATTGCGGGCGCGGCGCTGTGCCTTATGCTTCGCGGCGTCACCGGCGACCGCGCGGCCATGCTGATTTCCGGTCTGGCCATCGTGGGCGTTCGCCTGTTCGCCGCAAAGCTGCATTTGAATTTGCCGAAGGCATAAGGGCAGGATCGAAGCCCTGTGAGGCGCATAGCGCCTCATTTTTTATGCCCGCCTTCAGCTATTTTTCCGCCTCGGCGGGAACACCGCCAGGTGCTCGCGGCCATCGTCTATCATTTCGATATGATCCCCCTCGACCGGCACGCCGTCCAATGTGACCCGTTCGGCATCCTGCCGCGTCTCCAGCGTATATACCGCCGCACCGCAGCGCATTCGCACGCGCGCAAACGGCCATTTGTCCAGCAGCGCGTTCATTCTTACGCAGCCGCCGCGTTTTTCAAGCCCAAGCATTTCATAGAGCGCCAGCTGCATCCACGCTGCAGAGCCCGTGTACCACGTCCAGCCGCCGCGCCCGGGATGCAGGCTGTCGGTATACACGTCCGCCGCCATCACATATGGCTCCACGCGGTAAATATCCGCAGCGGCGCGGCTGTCGGAATGGTCGACCGGCAGCAGCATCCGCAGCGCCGCATGCGCGCGGAACGCATCGCCCAGACGTGCCAGCGCGCAGAGCATCCAGCACGCGCCATGGGTATACTGCGCGCCATTTTCACGAATGCCCGCCGGATAGGCGGCGATATAGCCGGGATCGAAGCCCTCGCCGGTAAACGGCGGCGCAAGCAGCCGAATCAGGCCCAGCTTTTCATCGACCAGCTGATCCCACGCCGCGTCTATGGCCGACCTGCAGCGCGCTTTGTCCAATCCGGCCAGCACCGCCCACGCCTGCGACACCAGATCGATGCGGCAGCAGGGCGAATCCGCACTGCCCAGGCATTCGCCGCCGTCGGCATAGGCGCGCAGATACCATTGTCCATCCCAGGCGTTTTTCTCGAGCGCCGCCGCAAAATCGCCGCGCTGTGCCTCCAGCCAGGCGCGATCCGCCGTCTCGGGGCATACCTCCATATACTTTTCGGCGCAGGCGACCCAGAATTCGGTCAGCCACACGCTCTCCCCCAGGCCCCGCGCGCCCACGCGGTTCATGCCATCGTTCCAGTCGCCGCCGCCCATCAGGCACAGGCCGTGCGCGCCGCGCTGCGCGGCGCGGCGAAACGCGCGCATGCAGTGCTCGTGCAGGCTGGCGCAGGCATCGTCCGGCTGCATGCGGGCGTAAACATCCTCCCTGTCGTCGGGTATGCGCATGTCCCGCAGGAAAGGCGCGCAATCGCCAAGCACAGCCGCATCGCCCGTATGCAGCACATACGCAGCGGTGACATACGGCAGGAACAGCAGATCGTCGCTGATGCGCGTGCGCACGCCGGTATACGGCTCGTGCCACCAATGCAGCACGTCGCCCGCCTCGAATTGCCGCGCGGCGCAATAGAGCAGATGCCGCCGCACGCGCGCCGGTTCGTACCAGAGCACACTGAGCATATCCTGCAGTTGATCGCGAAAGCCGTAGGCGCCGCCGGGCTGATAAAGCCCCGTGCGGGCAAGGATGCGGGCATGCAGCGTCTGTGCCTGCAAAAAGCCGCCGAAGAGATGGTTCACGCGTGCGTCCGGCGTTTCAACGCGCAGCGCATCCATCGCGCGCTTCCAGTCGAGCTCCGGCCTCGGCGGCGTGCGCTGTGCTCTGAAATCTCGCGCCAGCGCGCAGGCCGCCGCTTCATTTTCGGCAGCGCCCAGCAAGAAGCGCGCGCGGCGGCGCTTGCCGGCAGGAATGCGCATGGGCTGGCGCAGCAGAAAGCCGCTGCCGTCCGCATGGTCGCGGTCAAAGCCGCGCGGCTCCATCATATCGCCGCCTGCATAGAATTGAGGCAGCGCACAGCCGGGGCGCGCCCTTGGATCGTCCGAGGCGAACACGCCCACGCCCGCCGCCATGCCTGCCGCCAGACAGCTGCCAAAGCGCGACCAGCTGCGCAGCGCGGCGGTGTCTGCGGCATCCGTACCCATCAGCCAGTCCACGCAGCCGCAGAGCGTATATTCCGCATCGTCGTCCGAGCTATTTTCCAGCTCGATTTCAAACCACAGGCCATGCGCCGCCGGCCGGACCGCGACTTCGAAATTCAGCGCCGCAGCGGCACCGCGATAGACGCACAATCCGGGCTGGAAGCGTACGCAGAACGGCGTCATCGGTATGTCGCCCGGCAGCAGGCGCACGAAGCGCCGCCGCTGCAGATCGGCGATATAAAACATCCAGCCCCAGCCCTCGCGCTGCGCGTCATTTTTGAAGGCCGTCAGCCGCCCCGCGCGGCTGTTGCCGAACCAGGCAAAGCCGCCGCCGCGCTCCGTGAGCACCGCGCCCGCGGTCTCCGCAGCAATGATGTTGCTCCAGGCCGCAGGCGGCAGGCGGTCTGGCTCGATCTGAATGACATAGCTGTCCCCGTCAAAGCCGCCGTAGCCGTTGAAGCACTCGAGCGCGCCAAATTCCATATGTCCGGGTTCCATCGGCAAAAACGGCTCCGCCGCCGGAACCAGAAGCGCTTCCGCCGCATCCGCCAGTGTTTCCCATACGCTGCCTTCAAAGCGCAGGGCGGCACAGCGCCGCAGCGCCATCAGGCTCCCTTCGTTCAGCTGGGCGGCGTCCACCGCCACCGAAGCGCCCCGCCCATCGTTCTCGGGCAGCAGGTCATTCAGCATACGCAGCTGCGCCTGCTGATAGTCGCCCGCCTGACGGCTCATCAGCACGAGATCCGTTTTCAGACCCATTTCGCGATAGAAGCGGCAGAGCTTTACCACATCGCGCACCTGAAGCTGCGCCGAATCGGCGGGCATTTCGGCAAGCAGGATCGGATGATCGCCCGAAATGCCGACGCGCCAGAGCGCCTCGCGCGAAACGGGCACGCCGTCCGCACCGGGTGCGCCGTTTGGCGTGCGCAGCCTCGGCTGCAGCAGCAGCGCCGCGGCACGCTGCGCCAGCTTCACCATGCGGCCATCCATTTCCAGATAGTTCATCAACGCCATCGCGTGTGCCGCCGCCATGCGTGCGGCGCGTGCCTGTGCCTCGGGCGTAAGCAGCGCGTCAAACCCCTGTGCGTCCGCATCGGGCAGCAGTGTAAAGCATATTTCGGCGCGCGCGCCCGCCGCGAGCGTCGCGCGCACGGCGATGGCGGCGCAGGGATCGAGCACAGCGCCCACCGTATTGCTCAGCGGCATGGCAATGCCGCCCGCGCGGCCAACATGCCCCGTACGGCCCGTGAGCCGTTCGCGATCCGTTTCGAATTCCAGCGTGCCGCCCGTCGCGCCATAGCACATGCCGAGCCGCTTACTCTCTCCGCCGCGAGCGCGCCGCCAGAGCTTGACGGCGCAATCCCCCGCCAGCGCGCTGCGCACGAACAGATTCTGAAATGCCGGATGCGCGCGCATGTCGCCCTCGGGCGCCAGTGCGGCCGCCATGCAGCCGGTCAGCACCGCGCTTCGCGCCTCGGCGGCGCGGTTTTCAAGCGTGACCTGCTGATACAACGCACCGGTTTCCGGCGATATATATATTCTCAGCCGTGCCTCGAGCTCGCCCAGCGTCTCGCGGATCTCCGCCGCGCCCATTCCGTATATGATTCTTCCGGATCGCCCAAGCACGGTGCGCGCGCCGCTGTCCAGATCGCAGAGATGCAGATACAGTCCCTCGCCATTTTCACGGGTCAGCAGCATTTCGTTCGTCCACACGCGCACCTCGCCGCAGCCGCTGACCGCCGCATATGTGCCCGCGCCGCACAGCAGCTGGCGATCCGTTTCGCCGCGCGCCGCGCGCTGATACTGCGCGTCCGCGCGCCGTACGGGCGCGCCGTCCGGCTGGCTGTGCCGCGCCACGCGGCGGCGCGGGCGAACGCAGGGCTTTTCCTGCAGCAGCAGCTCCAATGCGCGCGCCGCCGGAAGCCGCATGAAGCAGGCGCTGAGCGCGCCGTTCGACAGGAAATTGCAGATGCTCGCCAGGATCATGCCCTGATGATGCGCCATATGGCTCGCCACCAGCGACGGCATGCCGTCGGCATTCAAATGCGCATAATCGGCGGCTTCACAGAAACCATATTCGCCAAGCCAGCCCAGCTCCTGCATGCGCGCCATGTTTCGTGCGGCAGCATCCGGCGCCAGCCACAGCGCTAGTACAGAGGCATAGGGTGCGACCACCGCCGCGCTCACGTCGCTGCAAAGCGCAGCTTCGCGCAGGCCGAAGGCGCGATACTGATAATTCAAATGAAGGTCAAAGGCGTAGTAGCCCGATTCTGAAACGCCCCACGGCCGCCCGAGCCGCCTTGCCCAGCGCTGCTGAGCGTCCAGCGCGCCCCGCTGCATTTCAGTTGCCAGCGTGTTTTCAGGCGCGGGCATCCAGATATCCGGCATCAGGTATTCAAACATCGTGCCGCTCCACGACGCCAGCGTCCACGCGCCGTCCGTGCGCAGCGCGGGGCGCGACAGGCGCTGCCAGTGCTTCACCGGCGCCTGACCCAGCATTATGGCGACATAGCTCAGCAGCCGCGCCTCGGAAGCGTACAGATCGTAATGCGAGGCGCTCATACGGCCGCCCTCCACATCCATGCCGATATGAAACAGATCGCGCTCCGCGTCGTAGAGCGCGCGCAGCTCCATGCCCGCCGCCAGCTGCATCAGGCGCTCGGAGAGCTCGGCATCCGCAGCAGAGACGTATTGCGCGCACAGCAGCAGCGCCCCCGCAAGATTACCGCTGTCCACGGCGGACACATAGCGCGGGCGAAGCGGCGCGAGCGTATTAAGATCATACCAGTTGTAGAGCTGGCCGCGCCACTTTTCCAGCCTTTCGAGCGTATCCGTGCAGCCGCGCATGCGCTTCAGCATTTCATCATCTCGAATAAAGCCCAGCTGGCGTGCCGCTGCGCAGGCAATGAGATAAAAGCCGATATTGGTCGGCGAGGTGCGCATGGCGAGCCCTGCCGCCGGATCCAGCTGCAGGTTGTCCGGCGGCAGCCCGACGCCCGAAGCAGGCACACAGACCTCGAAAAAGTGCCAGGTGCGGCGCGCGGCGTCCGAAAGCAGCGCCAGAGACGCCGGATCCAGCTTCGGCGCGCAGTGAGCGTCGCGTTCGGCAAGGTCATCTGCCCGACCTGCGCCCACCCAGAACAGCCCCGCCAGCGCCAGCGCCGCAGGAAGCCAGAACGGGCGCAGCGCGCCCGGCAGCGCCAGTATGGCCGCCACGCGCCCCGGCAGGCGCACATCGCGCACGACTTGCGCCGCGTCTGCCGCCGGAACCCATTCCATCAGGTGTTTTTGGGATACCAGCAGCCGCCAGAGCGTGCGCAGTACGGCATCGAGCATACACAGCGCGGTCTGCGGAAGCACGGCAAGGCTCAGCAGCGCGCGCCGCCAGGCCTGTGCGCCGCCGTGAAGCAGCGAAAGCAGCGGTTCTCGGAACGCGATCAGCAGCGCCGCCATAAATGCGCCCTGTGCATCCGCCCACAACGCGTGCAGCAGCATCAGCAGCAGTGCGGGCGCATACAGGCTGCGCAGCAGATTTCCGATGATCTTCAGCCGATCCAGTCCATCCAGCCCGAGCCGCGAAAACAGTGCGGGCAGCAGCTGCCAGTCGCCCCGCGTCCAGCGATGCAGGCGCAGCAGATCGGCCTGCAGGCGCGTGGGGCAGCCATCGTATAACGCCACATCGTTTAAAAAGCCGGCGCCGGACAGGATGCCTTCGATCAGGTCGTGACTCAGGATGGCATCATCGTTCAGTCTGTCCTGCGTCGCCTCATAAAAGGCGCGCACCTCGTAAATGCCCTTGCCGGCGAAATTGCCGCGGCCGCTCATATCCTGATAAAAATCGGAAATCGAAAACGGATAGCCGTCCACGCCGCCCGCACCGTACATACACGCGGCATAGCCGGTCTGCACCGCCCGCGCCGTGAGCTGCATCGCAGGCTGAAGCACGGCGTAGCCGTGCCTGCGTCCCTGCGCATCGCGTCGGGTCCGGTTCAGCGGATGCAGCATCGCGCCCAGCAGCCTTTGCACCGTGCCCGGCAGGTAGCGCGTATCCTCGTCCAGCGTGACGACATAGGCATAGCGCCCAGCAAGGCGCGGCGCTGCAGCCGACTCCGCGGCGAAGTCCGCCGCCGCGCCATCCTCACCCAGAAGCAGCCTGTTGAGCGCGACCATCGCGCCGCGCTTGCGGTTCCTGCCCATCCACCTGTCATCCTGCGCGCGGTACTCTCTCTCTCGCTGCAAATAGAAATACTTTTCACGGCCAGCCTTCGCATTCAGCCGCGCCACGCCCGCGCGCGCACGGTTCAGAATCTCATCATCGTCGCGCTCGTGCGCCTGCGCCCCATCTCGAAAATCGCCCAGCAGCAGAAAATCAATGTTTTCGTCGCGCTCCAGGCAGCCCAGCGCCTCCATCTTTTCCAGCATTTCGTCCGCGCGGGCGGGCGCGCTCAGCAGCACCGGCAGCGTCACCAGCGTGCGCGCCGAATCCGGCACCCGCTCCACCTGCATGCGCAGCAGGCTGTTCGGGCGCACGAAGCGCGGGTAAACGCGGCAGATGAGCGCACTGCCCAGCGCCCAGCCCAGCGGCAGCGCGTACAGCGTGTAGATCCAGCGTCCCGCCGCCAGCACGATGGCCGCCGCCGAGACCAGCGCCGCCAAAATCAGCAGCGCCGCGCTCAGTCTGCCGCTGGGATCGGGAATCCTCCGGCGCAGGCGCACCTTCTGTCCGGCTGCGCGCATCAGCTCCGCGCGCCCCTCATCCCCCCAGAAATAATAGCACAGCGTCGCGCGTGCGTCGTCAGCGCCTGCTCCTTCCATAGCGCGCCCCGCCTCGATCTGCGCGCAGCGGATCAGCGCCGCCTCGGAAACGTGCCCCGTCCGCGCCAGCGCCGCCACAGCGCGGCGAAGCCGCGCGCGCGATTGCGCATCCATATTCGGATAGACACCCGCCGGATCCGCGTTCAGCTCGCCCTCCGCCGTCGATACGCGCTCAAAGCACGCCATCCAGTCCGTTTCATTCAACAGCGCGTGCAGCCTCATCAGGTTGTCGATCTTAAGTATGCAGTCCGCATAAATGCGCTGCGCCGCCTCCATCGCATCCAGCAGCTTCGCGCCGCGCGCCGCCATCGCCTGTTCAAGCCGCGCCGTGCGCGCTGAAAGCTCCTCTTCTGCGCAGAGCTTCGCCGCGCGCTCCACGAACACGGGATCCTCCGCATCCAGCCTGCTGCGCCCATTTTCCGCCCATGCGCGCGCACGCGCGGCGCTCTGTCCGCACGCCACGGCCGTTTGCGCAGCCTGAGCCAGCGCCTCGGCCAGCGCAATACGCAGCGCGTCGGGCAGGCATAGTATTTCGTCCATTTCCGCTTCGCAGCGCGCGTCGAACGCCTGCGCCGCCTCGGTAAGCCGCGCCAGATCCGGCCGCCACTCGCCGCCGCGCACCAGATTGCGCGCAAAAATAAGGATCCTCGGCGTCCCGTGCACGGATGGCAGCCGCAGCCTTGGCAGCGCGCGTATATCGCAGAGCAGCGCCTCGATCAGCCCTGCGTCCGCCGTCAGGCGCTTCAGCACCGGCGCATTCGAAGCGTTCTGCGCTGCCGCGAGCGCATGACAGATCAGGCGCAGCGACGCGCGCCCCAGGCGCAGGGGCGCGCGTCCATCCGCCGCCATTGCTGCGGCGTTCTTTGCATATTCATTCGATCGGTCCATAGCCGTTCCTCCCGCAAAAAGGATATAACAGGAGGAGTATTCCCCATCCGGATGCGATCTATGCCAAATAATGGCTTGCAGGATGAGACATTTAGTTTTCAGCGCCCATATCGCGCACGGGGATGCTGATTTCCGTCACAAATTTCCCAAGATCGTTGGTAATGCCATAGTCGATCATGGTGATCTCCCGCGAAAAGCCGGCGGGCTCGGCGCCGTGGTCACGAATAAAGGCCATCAATCGCCGGTACTGCGCCGGTGCCTCGGTATGACTGCCGCGGAAGCGCACCCGCGCGCAGCGCGTTTGGGGCAGGCGCATTAAATCGCCGCTGAAAGGCTATTTTCTCCGCGCCGGTCTCATAGTGGACGCGCATTGCCAGTTTCAAGGCGGACTGCGCATCCACAACGGCGTTCTTTCCAGTAACGACGGCGATGGTCTCGCCGCCATGCCGTAGGGTCTCTATCTGTATATTTTGCATATATATAAGCTCCTTCAATATATTTTTCTGCCGGAAGGCGCAAGGCGCCCTCCTCAGGATGTTGACAAAGTCAACAGACTGCCAGACGCTGAAAAGCCCTGCAAGACAAGGAAACACGGGCTGCAAATGAGGGCGCATACATAATATGCCCCGAAGACCCGCAAAGCGGGTTTCGGCAGCGCCGCGCGAATCCTTCGGATTCCAGCGCGGGCTGGTCGCGCCTGCAGGACACTGCAGTGGCGCGACTGCTTCAACATATGTAACCGATTTTGCAGCCCGTGTTAACGAAGTAAGCTGAAATTCCAACTTCATCGGAAGTTGTTCAGGAAATTTCTGCGTTTGCGGGGTTTGGCAGTGGTCTGTGGAAGGCGTAATACGCCTCCTGTCCGTCGAAAAAACAGGAAGCTCGAGAGAGCCAAAACCCTTTCGAACCTCCAATGGTTTTCAAATGCGTTCTCAGGCTGCCTGCTCGAACTGGCTGTTGTACAGCTCTGCGTAGAAGCCGCCCTGCGCCAGCAGCGTCTCGTGCGTACCGCTCTCTACCACGTCGCCGTCGCGCATCACCAGAATCAGATCCGCGTTGCGAATGGTGGACAGGCGATGCGCAATCACGAAACTGGTGCGGTTTGCGGTCAGGCTGTCCATCGCGCGCTGGATAATCAGCTCGGTGCGGGTATCGACGGAGGAGGTCGCCTCATCCAGAATCAGCATGGGCGCGTTTTGCAGCATTGCGCGGGCGATGGTGAGCAGCTGCTTCTGTCCCGCAGAAATGGCGACGCTCTCGGAAAGCACGGTATCCAGCCCCTGCGGCAACGACTTCACGAATTTCTCCAATCCGCACGCGCGGCACACACGCCAGAGGTCATCCTCCGAAATGCCCTGCAGATCATAGACCAGATTCTCGCGCACCGTGCCCTCGAACAGCCAGGTATCCTGAAGCACCATGCCGAAGCGCCGGTGCACATCCTCGCGCCGCATTTCAGAAGTAGGTACGCCGTCGATCCTGATGGAACCATCGTTGACCTCAAAGAAGCGCATCAGCAGGTTCACCAGCGTCGTCTTGCCCGCACCGGTGGGGCCAACAATGGCCACCTTCTGACCAGGCTGCACATGGGCGGAAAAATCCTTTATGATGATCTTATCCGGCGCATCCGGATAGCTGAAGCGCACATGGTCGAAATCGACGCGGCCCTCGGCCGGCGCGGCAAGCTCGGCCTTTTCATGCTCATCCGGCAGCTCCTCGCTGCCAAGGAAGTCAAAAATGCGGTGCGCCGCCGCCGTAGCCGTCTGCAAATTGGTCAGCCCCTGCGCGATCTGCGCCAGCGGCGAAGTGAACAGGCGTACATACAGTATGAAGGACACGATCACGCCGAAGTCGATCACGCCGTTGAGCGTGAGGATCGAACCCAGCACGCATACCGCTACATACGCCACATTGCTCACCACGTTCATCAGCGGCATCATTACGCCGGAAAGGAACTGCGAGCGCCAGTTGGCGTCGTACACGGCCTCGTTCAGGTCGTCAAACTTCGCCTTGACTGCATCGCCCGCGCGGGAAATGCGCACCACCGAATGGCCGGAATACATTTCCTCCACATAGCCGTTCAGCTCGCCCAGGCTCTTTTGCCGCGCCGTGAAATAGCGCTGCGATCTGCCCATAATCAGCACCACCAGCGCAAGCCCCGCCAGCGTGACGAACAGCGCCGCCAGCGCCAAGCGCCACTCGGTGATCACCATCATGATCAGGCAGCCGAAGAACTGCGTGGCCGCGCTGATAATGGTGGGCAGGCTGTTGGTGAGTCCCTGCTGCAGCGTAGATACATCGTTGGTGATGCAGCTCAGGATGTCGCCCTGCGCGTGAAAATTGAAATATTTCTGCGGCACGCGGTTGATCTTGCGGGAAAGGTCTCCGCGCATCCGGTAGGACATTTTCAGCGTCACCGTCGCCATGACGTAGTGCTGAATAAAGGTAAACAGGGCGCTGAGCCCATAGATCACGACCAGACCCACGCCGACCCGCGCGATGGCCTTCATGTCGATGCCGCCCATCAGACCATCCGAGATCAAATTCGCGATCTCGCCGATCCTGTCGGGCCCCGCGATGGTGAGCGCCGCGCCCGCCGCCGCCAGCACCAGCGCGCCCACGATCAGCCCCGCGCTGCCCTGCAGATAGCCGCCGGTTTTCAGCAGCGCAGACCTCATGCCGCGCCCGCTCTCTTGCTTCTTCATGCCTTTTGCCTCCCCTCTCATGCCAGCTCTGATGCGCTGAGCTGCGATTCCGCGATTTCGCGATAGATCGCGCAGCGCTTCATCAATTCCTCGTGCGTGCCCATATCCGCCATTTCGCCGTGATCCAGCACGATGATCTTGTCCGCGTGGCGAATGGTGCTGATGCGCTGGGCGACGATAATCTTCGTGGTCGCGTTCAGCTTTTCGGCAAGACCCGCGCGCAGCTTCGCATCGGTGCGATAGTCCAGCGCAGAGAAGGAATCGTCAAACACCAGTATCTCCGGATTCCGCGCCAGTGCCCGCGCGATGGAGAGCCGCTGCTTCTGGCCGCCGGACACGTTGCGCCCCAGCTGCGCGATGTGGTGCTCCGTGCCCTCAGACAGCTTATCCACAAATTCATCGGCCTGCGAAAGCTCGATCGCGCTGCGAAGCGCCGCATCATCCTGCTTTGCAGCGCTCTTGCCGAAGAACACATTCTCGCGAATGCTGCCGGAGAAGAGCACCGCCTTCTGCGTCACATAGCCCAGCTTATCATAGAGGGCATCAAAGCTGTAATCCTTCACGTTCACGCCATCCACCAGCACCTCGCCGGCAGTCGCGTCGTAGAAGCGGGGAATCAGGCCGACCAGCGTGGTCTTGCCGCTGCCAGTCGCGCCGATGATCGCCAGCGTTTCGCCGCGATCCACCTTGAAGCTGATGTGGCTCAGCTCGTCGTCCGCCGCATGCGGATAGCGGAACGAAACATCGCGGAATTCCACGCTGCCGCGCTCCGTGCCGCCCGCCGCACTGCCCTCGACGATGTGCGGTTTGCAATCCAGCACCTCGCCTATGCGCTCCGCCGACACCTGCGCCTGCGGCAGCAGCATGAATATCATCACCAGCATCATAAACGACATGATTACATACGTCGCATAGGTGCCGAACACCACCACATTTCCAAACATCGTGAGCCGCGCCGCCATATCCGTCGTGGAGATCCGGTTAATCAGCGCCGCGCCCAGCCAGTACACCGCCAGCGAAATGCCGTTCATGCCCAGCAGCATCGTCGGCTGAATGACGGAAAACAGCTTCTGGTTCTTCATCTGTATGGAGAACATCTCCGAGCTCGGCACATCGAACTTGCGGTTCTGATAATCCTCGGCGTTGAAGGCATGCACCACGCTGATGCCCGTCAGGTTTTCGCGCGCCACGCGGTTGATCTTGTCCGTCAGGCGCTGCACGATGCGAAAGCGCGGAATACAGGTAAGCATCACAGCCAGCACCGTAGCGCATATGAGTACCACCACGCCCGCCGTGACCGCCGAAAGCTCCCAGCTCTTGCCCAGAATCTTGATGACCGCCCAGACCGCCATGATCGGCGATTTGATCAGCATCTGCAGTCCCATGGACACAATCATCTGGATCTGCGTAATGTCGTTTGTGGTGCGCGTGATCAGGCTGGGCACGGAGAAATCCTGCATCTCCTCGCTGCCCGCATCCATCACATGGTCAAACAGCTTCTTGCGCAGCGTGTAGCTGAAGCCGGACGCCGTTCTGGCTGAAAGGTAACCGCAGATCACCGCCAGCACCGCGCTCGCCAGCGCGCACAGCAGCATTTTTCCGCCGACGGACAGTATATCCGCCGTCTGGCTGCCCTGCGTCTTGATCAGCGCGGTCAGATCGGTCATGTAGTCGGGCAGGGTCAGGTCAAAATACACCTGCCCCATCACCAGCAGCGCGCAGAGCGCCGCCATCAGCACCTCGCGCCTGCGCATATTTTTAAACAGTTTAAGCATCCTTCCCACTTCCTTCCAGCCGCTTTCCGGCGGCGCGAATTTCCGCAATGTTTTTGTCGATCACATCCATGCAATGCCGCAGCGCCGTCAGCTCCGCATCACTCAGCCCCGCCATCAGGCGCTGGGCAAAGCCGCGCTGCCGCGCGCGCCCCTGCTCGATCAGCTCTGCCGCGGCCTCAGTACATACCAGCCGCGCCTTGCGCCGGTCGCCGGGCACGGCTTCGCGCCGCAGAAGCCCCTCGCCCACCAGCCGCTCCACATGGAACGAAACGATGCCGGGCTTGAAGCCGCGTATGCGGCAGATCTCCCGCGCAGTGCTGTAATCCGGATTATTGGCCAGAAACAACAGTATGTCCAGCGCCATCAGCGGCATGCCCGCCTGCTCGCACAGCGGCTGAAGCGTGACGGCGTAGGCGTCCATCATTTTATTGGCATGCTCGAAAAAGGCGGCGGCCGTCGCATTGAACTGCATTGCGCATTCGCTCCTTCAATTTTGAATTGTTCAATATTGAACAGTGCATATATTATTCCATTCTGCCGTATTTGTCAAGCGTGCCTGGGAAATATAATATTAAGATATTGCGCTGCCGAATGCGCTTTAACAAGCGCGCGGCGACCCTCGTAAAGAGGATCGCCGCGTATGTATGAAGTCGAATAATATCAGATGAACCAGATCTCCCGCGCGTATTCCTGAATCGTGCGGTCGGAGGAGAATTTACCCGCGCCCGCAATATTGCGCAGGCATTTCTTCGCAAACTCGACCGGCGCTTCCGCCGCGTCGCGCAGGGCGCGCAGCCGCGCCTCGCGATAAGCCGGGAAATCCTTCAGCAGGAAGTAGTGATCCGGCCGGTGCCAGCTCGCGCCTTCCAGCAGCGCCGTGCGCAGCTCGACGATGTCGCCCTCGCGCTTCGGGTCTCCTGCCTCGCCCGTGACCTCCGGGTCGGCCAGCGCGTCCACCGCGCGACGAATGCGCGCGTCGGCCTCATAGATGACCTTCGGATCGTAGGTCTCGCGGATAGCGTTGAGCTCCTCCACCGTCGCGCCGAAGGGATAATTGTTTTCCGCACCTGCCTGTTCAAAAATCTCGATGTTCGCGCCGTCGCACGTGCCCAGCGTAACCGCGCCGTTGAGCATCAGCTTCATGTTGCCGGTGCCGCTGGCCTCGGTGCCCGCCGGCGAAATCTGCTCGGAAATATCCGCCGCGGGAATGATGTGCTCGGCGTAGGAGCAATTGTAATTCTGCACGAACACCACGCGCAGCCGGTCGTTCACGCGCGTATCGGCGTTGATGATGGCGGCGATGCGGTTGATGAAGCGAATCACGGCCTTGGCGCGCGCGTAGCCGGGCGCGCTCTTGGCGCCGAAGATGAACGCCGTAGCCGGAAAATCGCTCAGGCTGCCGTCCAGCAGCGACTGATAGATGTCCCAGATTGACAGCGCGTTGAGCAGCTGGCGCTTGTATTCATGCAGGCGCTTGACCTGCACGGAGAAAATAAAGTGCTCCGGAAGCGCCACGCCCTCCTTCTCGCGGATAATGGCCGCCAGCTGGCGCTTCTTTTCGCGCTTTACGGCCGTGAAGCGTTCGGCCAGCGCATCGTCGATCTTATCCTTCAGACCGTCCAGCCTGAACAGATCCGTCAGATAGCCCTCGCCCACGGTATCGTCAAGCAGCGCGCACAGCTCCGGATTGCACAGCCCAAGCCAGCGCCGCTGCGTAATGCCGTTGGTCTTATTCTGGAATTTCTCCGGCCACTCGGCATACCACTCCTTGAAGACGTCGGCCTTCAGGATCTCGGAATGGATGGCCGCCACGCCGTTGACGAAGCTGGAGCCATACACCGCCAGGTTCGCCATGTGCACGCGCCGGTCGCGGATAATGCGCATTTCGTCTGCGCCCTGCGCATGGCGGCGCTTCAGCTTGCGCGCAAGCTGGCGGTCGATTTCGCGAATCACGCGCAGCAGCTCCGGCGAGACCTCGTTGAGCAGCGAAGCGTCCCAGCATTCCAGCGCCTCGCGCATGACCGTATGGTTCGTATAGCGGAACACCGCATGCGCGATCTCAAACGCCCGCGCAAATTCCACGCCGTCCGCTTCCAGCAGCCGGATCAGCTCCGGAATCGCCATGGTGGGATGCGTGTCGTTCAGCTGCACGGCGTGCAGCTCGGCAAAACGGCTGTAATCGCTGCCGTAGACGGCTCGATAGGAACGCAGCATATCCTGAAGCGACGCGCTGCACAGCACATACTGCTGGCGCGCGCGCATCAGCTTGCCCGCGCGCAGCGTGTCGTTCGGGTAGAGCAGCTTGGTGATGTCCTCGGCGGTGTTTTTATCCCTTGCCGCAGCGGCGTAATCCTGCGAATTGAACAGATCGAAATCGAATTCATGCTCGCTTTCGCACTGCCAGAGCCGCAGCGTGCCGAAGTTCTTTCCGCCATAGCCGATCACCGGCATATCGTAGGGGACGGCGCGGATCGTGAGTCCCTTCATCGGCACCTCGACGCTCAGCGCGTCGCGGCGGATGCTCCACGGGTCGCCGAAGCGCGTCCAGTCATCCGGCAACTCCTTCTGACGGCAGTCCTCGAAAACCTGCTTGAACAGGCCGTATTTATAGCGCAGGCCGTAGCCGTCCAGCGGCACGTTGTGCGTGGCGGCGCTGTCCAGGAAGCAGGCGGCCAAGCGTCCCAAACCGCCGTTGCCCAGCGCCGCATCCTCGATGTCCTCCAGCTCGGCGATGTCCACACCGCGCGCGGCGAGGCGCGCCTTTACATCCTCCAGCAGCCCCAGCGAATACAGGTTGTTGTAAATCAGCCGTCCCACCAGATATTCGGCGGAGAAATACAGCGCATGGCGCTTTTCGAGCCGCGCGGCATGATCGTCCGCCCACAGCGGCGCGATCGCCATCATCACCGCGTCGGAAATGCCCTCGTGCAGCGCCACGGCGTCCGCCTGCGCCAGCGGAATGTGGTATTTCATGCGGATGAATTCATCCGCGGCAGCAACGATCTCGCCGCCGTCGATCCTCGGGCAATTGCCGCGCGCGTGACGGCGGTTGAGGATGCGCACGCGCCGCGCCACAGCGTCCAGCGGCATCTCCTGCATGCGCCAGAGCCAGTTCGTGCCGCCCACGGTGCCGGGGAAGTTCATGCGCGCTTCCCCGCCCAGGTTCAGCAGATCCTGCATCGGCGCGATGGCGGTATCTGCAACGGAGCCCCACGCAGCGTTGAGCAGCGCGGACACGATGTCGTTATCATAGTCGGCCATACCCAGCTTGCTGCGGGCAAACGCGCGCACCTGCTCCGTCGCGCTCTTCCACCAGCCGAGCGTGGTGTTGTTGTCGTGCGTGCCGGTGTAGACGATGCAATTCTGCACATGGTGCTCGGGCAGATCGAGGTTGCTGTCGTCGCTGTCAAATGCGAATTGTAGCACCTTCATGCCCGGATAGCCGCAGTAGGCCAGCAGCTTCCTGACCCGCGCGCTGACCACGCCCAGATCCTCGGCCACGATATTCAGCTCCGGCAGCGCCTTTTTCACGCGGGAGAACAGCTTTCTGCCCGGCCCCAGCTCATATTTGCCGTTTCGCGCGGTGGGCTCGGTGGCAGGAATCGCATAGTAATTCGCAAACCCGATGAAATGGTCGATGCGCAGAATATCAAACATGTCGCCCAGCGCGCGAAGCCGCTCGATCCACCAGGCGTAATTGGTTTCGGCGTGGCGCTTCCAGGCATAGAGCGGGTTGCCCCAGCGCTGGCCGTCCCGCTGGAAATAATCCGGCGGCACGCCCGCCACGCGAATGGGTTTCACATCCTCGTCCAACTCGAACATGTCCGGATTGAGCCACACGTCGCTGGAATCCTCTGCGACGTAGATCGGCATATCGCCCATCAGCTCCACGCCCGCAGCGCGCGCGTAATCGTGCAGGCGGTTCCACTGTGAAAAGAACACATACTGGCCGAAGATGTAATATTCGATCTCGTCCGCCAGCATTGCGGAATAGCTTTCAACCGCCTCCGGCTGGCGGCGGCGAATGGCCTGATCCGGCCACTCCATCCACGAAACGCCGCCAAAATGATCCTTCAGCGCGCAGAACAGCGCGAACGGGCGCACCCATGCGTGCGCGGCCTCGAACGCGCCAAGCTCGGGCAGGATGCCGCTTCTGCAGTGGTCGTAGGCCAAATGCAGCATTTCGCCGTTCTGGCGCTTCACGGCCTCGAAGTCCACCTGCGCCTTATGGGGCAGCGGCACATACGCGCCCTCGGGCAGCAGGCCGTCCGCCGTCATCAGATCAAAATCGATCATCAGCGGGTTGCCCGCATAGGTGGAAGCGCTCTGGTAGGGCGACTCCGCAAAGCCCGTGGGCCCCACGGGCAGCATCTGCCATATATTCATGCCGGCCGATTTCACAAAATCCACAAAATCGTAGGCCGCCCTGCCGAGCGTGCCCACGCCGCCGCGAGACGGAAGGGATGTAATGTGCATCAATACGCCGCTTTTTCTCATATCGTTCGTTCCTCCTGATATTCGGATAGCGCTATTATAGCCATTTTTCGCGGAATTGACAAGTACTTTCCGATTGCTTCACGCCCCCTGACTGCACAAATCTCCGCGCAATTCTTTACGCGAACCGCATTCAAAGCTAATATTTGCATGCGATAATGATATGGAAGCGTTTCCGACGTACCCCCTTACATGCCGGAACCGCTGGCGCAAGCGGCGCGGCGGCCGCTATCGGGGCGCGTCGAATCCGCAAAGCTCCGGCTTTGCCGATTCTCACTGATTCTCACATTTCAACAGGTACAAACCAAAGCGGAGGACGGCGCAATGGGAAATTACAGGCTGATCGCACTGGATATGGACGGCACGCTCTTAAACAGCGAGCTGAAGCTGACGGAGGAAAACCGCGCGGCCATCGAGCTGGCGCAGCGCATGGGCAAAGAGGTGGTGCTCAGCACGGGACGCTGCCTGGCGGAGATCCGCGAAACGCTCAGCCAGCTGCCCAAAATCCGCTATCTGGTCTGTGAAAACGGCAGCTGCGTATACGACGTGAAATACGACCGCACGATGCACGTCGATCCCATTCCCACGCAGGAGGTACTGTATATCCTCGAGCAGATGCGCGGCGAGCGCGTGGTGATTCAGGTATTCCATGAAAACCTGTCCTATGTGAATCAGGCCAACGACGAATGGATGCAGGCCTTCCGCATGAGCACCTATCGCGAGGTATTCAAAAAGTGCTCCATGCTGGACGTACGCCTGTTCGACGGCTATGCCGAGCGCCCGTTCCGGATCGAAAAGATCAACCTGTACTTCGACAACGCGCAGACCGAGAACTACTGGGCGGAGGCGCTGGCGGCGCGGCCGCTGATCGTGAGCAAATCCATCGCGTATATGATCGAGCTCGTTTCGGACAAGGCCGACAAGAGCCGCGGCCTTGCGGCGCTGTGCGCGCATCTGAATATTCCCATGTCTGAGATCATTACCGTTGGCGACAGCCCCAACGACCTGGGCATGCTGAAGGCCGCCGGACTGGGCGTGGCCATGGGCAACGCCCGCGCCGAGGTGCAGGCCGTAGCCGACGCCATTACCGACGACTGCGACCACAGCGGCGTAGCGAAGGTGATCCACGAGTATCTGCTGAAATAATCGCCGAAGCGGGTCTGAAGTGCGCCAGCGGACATTTTTTACGCATTGTTTACGCCGCATTATCCCCCCTGCGGGCTTGTGCCGCTTCGCCTGACAGTGTAAAATAGCATCGCGATGGGGTGATGCAGATGGATCAGAATAAGGTCGTCCGGCTTACGGAAAAGGAAGAAAAGCTGATTCAGGTGATCCGCGAGCTCAAGTTTGGCGAGATCCATATCTATGTGGCGGACGGCCAGCCGGTACGCGCCGAGAACATTAAAAAGAGCATAAAATTCTGAACGAACCGACTGAACAACAGCAGGTCATATTGCCTCCCATGAGAGGACATATGCGCCTGTTTTTTTTGTCGCGCCCATCCGCAATCTGTTAACGAAACGAGGTAATGCGATCATGAAGCGCCTGAGGAAACACTTCGAACGGAGGCAGCCCCGCATGCCCATGCTCATCGCGCTGCTGCTGGTC